>JBDNCR010000380.1:0-2635 GCA_046719555.1 Verrucomicrobiia bacterium
GGGACGCCGTGGATGGGTGGCAGAGGGGCAGTTTGCGGGGTTGAAGGTGCCAGCGCCGGGTCGGCGGTTGCCGCATTATTTGACCGCGGTGCAGGTGGCCGAGTTGTTGGAGGCGCCGCTTCGTTTATTGGAGCCTGGAGTGAAGCGGGCCCGGGGGCGGACGTTGGCGCGATGGCAGGTCTTGCGGGATGTGGCGATTTTGGAGTTGTTTTATAGCGCGGGGCTGCGTTTGCAGGAGTTGGTGGATGTGCAGGATGGGGATTTGGACCTCCGCGGCTTGACCCTCCGGGTGGTGGGCAAGGGGAAGAAGGAGCGGCTGGTGATTTTGGGAGAGCCTGCGGCGGAGGCGTATCGGCGGTATCGTGCGGAGTTACCGCCGAGGTTGAGGGCGGCAGCGGCGTTTGTGGGCCCTGGGGGAAAGCGGCTGACGCCGCGGGCGATTCAGCTCATGTTGAAACGATATCTGCGATTGGCCGGGTTGGATCATCGGTTGAGTCCCCACAAATTGCGGCATACTTTTGCCACGCATCTGTTGGATGGGGGGGCGGATTTGCGGGCGTTGCAGGAACTGCTTGGTCACGCGAGCTTGGGAACGACCCAGATTTACACTCAGGTGAGTGCGGAGCGTCTGCGCAAAGTTTATGATGCGGCGCATCCGCGGGCGTGAGGTGTGAGGGGTGGGCATGAGAGGTTTTTGGCTGCAACTGTTGTATAATGTGGCGTTTACGGTGGGGTTTGCGTTGACGTGGCCCTATTTTACGTGGCGGCTGTGGCGGCGTGGCCGTTTTTTGGAGGCGTTTCCGGAGCGGGTGGCGTGGTATGGGAAGGCGGTGCGGGGGCGTTTGGCGCGGTTGGAGCGGCCGGTGTGGATTCATGCGGTGAGTGTGGGCGAGATGATGATTGCGCGGGTGTTGTTGGCGGAGCTGAGACGGTTGCGTCCTGGGCAGGCGGCGGTGGTGACCACGACGACGCAGACGGGGCGGCAGGTGGGTGCTTCACTGGAGGATGAGCGGACGGTGTTGATGTATAATCCGACCGATTTTCTGTGGTCCGTGGCCCGAGCGTTTGAGGCGATTGGGCCGTCGATGCTGGTGTTGGTGGAGCAGGAGATTTGGCCGAATTATGTCTGGAGTGCCGGGCGGCGGGGGGTGCCGGTCTGGCTGGTGAATGCGCGGTTGTCGGGGCGGTCGTATCGACGATTCCGGAGGTTCCGCGCGGTGACGGAACCGGTGCTGCGGGGAATTGAGTGGGTGTGTTTGCAGGATGAGGGGGACCGGGACCGTTTTGCGGGGATTGGCTTTCGAAGTGAATGTTTGGCGGTGCCGGGGAGCATGAAGTTTGATGTGGCGGAAGGGGGCAAGTTTGACCCGGAATTGGCGGAGTCGGTGCGGGAAGCGTTGGGTTGGGCGGAGAGCGATCGGGTGGTGTTGTTGGGGAGCTCGCATCCGGGTGAGGAGGCACTGGTTTTGGATATGTTCCATGCGCTGCGCCGGGAGTTTCTGGAGCTGCGTTTGGTGTTGGCACCGCGCCATTGTGAACGGGCGGGGAAGGTGGATGGAATGGCGCGGGAGGCGGGTTGGCGGGTGATCCGGAGATCAGCTTTGGGGCGGGTGGCGAGGCCGAAGGAGGGTTGGGAGGTGATGGTTCTGGATACGACCGGGGAGCTCAGTTCGCTTTATTCGTTAGGCACGGTGAATGTGATTGGGAAAAGTATTGTGGGGAGGGGCGGCCAGAACTTCATTGAGGCGGCGCGCAGCGGGCGTCCGGTGGTGGTGGGGCCGCATATGGGGAACTTTGAGAGTTTGGTGGCGTTGTTCCGGGAGGGCGGCGGGGTGGTGCAGGTGGAGAATCCGTTTGAGTTGTTTCAGAGTTTGCGCGAGTTGTTGGGGGATCCGGGGGAGGCGGCGCGGTTGGGGGCGCGAGCGCGGGAGCTGTATGTGGCCAACCTGGGGGCGGGAGCGGCGGTGGCCGAGATGATGGCGGCGACTTTGGGGGCGATGGAATCGGCACGGGATTCCGGATTGAAATCCAACGCCGCCTCTTCAGTCTGAGGAAGCCATGCCGAAGGCCTCTTACACGAAGTTTATTTGGGACCTTTCTCAGTTTGTGATGCCGGAGAACGGGGCCAAGCCCTTGGGAGATATTCGGGAGGCGACTCGAGGGGAAGCGGAGTTGGTGTGGGCCGTGATTGAGCGGGCGGTGATGGCTGACCCTGCGTGGAGCGTGGGATTGAAATCGCGCTTAAGGGAATTGCGTCCGGTGGTGTTTGAGGGGATGGATTCAGGGAAGGCGACGTTTTTGGTGATTCATTCCGGGGAACGGTTCATTGGGGCGTCGGGGTTGGTTGCGGATTCGGGTGCGGCGCGGCAGTTGGTGACGGGGGTGCATATTGTCAATGAGTTCCGGTGTCGGGGACAGGGAACCCATTTGTTGGCGGGGTCTTTGGCCTGGTTGAAGCAGAAGGGGTTGGCGGAGGCAGCCGCGATTACGAAGGTGGGGATTGCGGCCGAGAAGTATCTCTACGGAAAGTTCGGGGGTAAATCGATGCCGATCGAGTCGGTGCCGCCGCTGCCAAGGTTTTCTCGGAAATGAGCAAGGGGAAGCAGGCGGCCCGAGGGGCGGGCGAGTATGATTT
>JBDNCR010000381.1:0-2635 GCA_046719555.1 Verrucomicrobiia bacterium
AACGCGGAATTAGGAGGGTCCGGTGGTTGGGGAGGTCACCGTTTGAGGTTGGTGAGGTCGGGCGGGTAGGCTTCGACACCAAGTTCGGCCAGGTCGAGGCCTTCGATTTGGTCGGCTTCGGGAGCGGCGTTGCCGACGATGAGGTCGGTGAATTTGAACATGAGATAGCCGCCGACGAAGAAGAAGATAAAGCAGATGACGACTCCGAGGACTTGGATGCCGACTTGGGCGGGGTTGTTGTGGATGAGGCCGGAGACGTCTCCGTAGGTGCCGTTGGCGAAGACGCCGAGGGCGATGGTGCCCCAGGCTCCGCAGGTGCCGTGGACCGAGATGGCACCGACGGGGTCGTCGAGTTTGAGGGTTTCTTCGACAAAGACGGCAGAGTAGACGACGAGGGCACCGGCGATGGCTCCGATGGTGACGGCGGCCCAGGCATCGACGAAGGCGCAGGGGGCGGTGATGCCGACGAGGCCACCGAGCATGCCGTTGCAGGCGAAGCTGGGGTCGGGTTTGCCGAAGCGGAATTTGCTGGCGAAGAAGGCGACGACGGCGCCAGCGGCGGCGGCGAGGGCGGTATTGGCGGCGATGATGCCGAGTTGGGCGTCATTGCCATTGATGGTGGAACCGGTGTTGAAGCCGAACCAGCCGAAGGCGAGGATGAAGGTGCCGAGGATGGCCATGGGGATGTTGTGGCCGGGGATGGGGTTGGAGGAGCCGTCGGGGTTGAATTTTCCGGCGCGGGGACCGACGACCCAGGCACCGACGAGGGCGAGGACGCCTCCGGCCATGTGGACGACGGAGGAGCCGGCGAAGTCGTAGTAGCCGAGTTCGGACAGCCAACCACCGCCCCAGACCCAGTGGCCGTAGATGGGGTAGAGGAATCCGGCGACGATGATGGAGTGGATGGCGAAGCTGCCGACTTTCCAGCGTTCGGCGAGGGTGCCGGTGGGGATGGTGTTGGCGGTGCTGGCGAAGACGGCTTGGAAGAGGAAGAGGGTGAAGATGCCGCCTTGCATGATTTGTTCGCCGCTCAAGAACCAGCCGGAAAGGCCGAAGAGGGTGTAGGTAGTTTCCCCAAGGGTGAAACCGAGGGCGGAGGTGAGGCCGCCTTCGAATCCGAGGGATTCGCTGTCTCCGGCGTTGCCAAACATGATGGCGAAGCCGAAGGCCCAGTAGGCGAGAAGTCCGACGGCGTAGTCCATGAAGTTCATGGTCATGGTGTGGGCGGCGTTTTTGGCGCGGGTGAATCCGGTTTCGACGAGGGCGAATCCGGCTTGCATGAACATGACGAGGAACCCGGCGACGAGGACCCAGACGTAGGTGGTGCCGACGGTGGTGTCGTAGAGGGAGTTTTCGAGGGTGGTGAGTTTGTCGTCGCTTACGGCTGGGGCTGAGTCGGTCGCGGTTTTCGGCGCGGGTTCGAGGCCAGCGATGGTTTTTTTGAGAGATTCGATTTCTTCGAGGAGGGTGTCGATGTCGCTGACTTTGGCAAGGGCTGCGGCTTGAGCGGCGGTGAGGCCGCCTTCGGCGGATTTGAGGCCGGTTTCTACGGTGAGTTGGAGTTTTTCGAGGTTGGCTTTGAGGAGGTCGATGTCGCGGAGTTTTTCGAGGTCTTTCCGGGTTTGTTCGGTGATGCCGGATTGGACGATTTCCCGTTGGAGGCCGAGGACCTCGCGTTGGAGGGCAAGGAGGTCGCGGTTGATTTTCTGGATGTCTTCTTCGACAGTGGCGACGCGATCGCGATTTTGAGCGTGAGTGGGATGGGTGAGAAACGGGGTGAGTGGCGTGAGGAGGAGGAGGAGATAGAGGGTTCGAACGGTGGTGGTGCAGAAGGTTGAGGAGATTCCCATGCCTGGTCGGGAGCACCCGCCATGCCAAGGGCGGGAGGGGGTGGGGATGAGGTGGAGGCTTTTTTGGGGATTGAGGTGCGGCCTCGCTTGACCAATTGGGGATGTTGGGCAGCCTGCGCGAAGGGAGGAAATCTTGTTGAACGAAGCGAAGCCAGGTGTTGGGGTGCGGGGAGCGGAGTTGTTGGTGCGTTGTTTGGAGGCTCACGGGGTGGAGCATCTTTTTGGGATTCCTGGGGCGAAGGTGGATGCGGTGTTTGATGTGTTGGTGGATCACGGGCCGAGGTTGGTGTTGTGTCGGCATGAGCAGAATGCGGCGTTTATGGCGGGGGCGGTGGGGCGGTTGACGGGGCGGCCGGGGGTGTGTTTGGCGACGTCGGGGCCGGGGGCGTCGAATTTGGTGACGGGTTTGGCGACGGCCACGACTGAGGGGGATCCGGTGGTGGCGATGGGTGGGGCGGTGACCCGAGCGGAGTTGCTGAAGCAGACGCATCAGAGCATGGATACGGTGAATTTGTTTCGGCCGGTGACGAAGTTTAGTGCGGAGGTTGATGCGCCGGAGACGATTCCCGAGGTGGTGGCGAATGCGTTTCGGGCGGCGGTGTCGCCACGGCCGGGGGCGGCCTTTTTGAGTTTGCCGAAGGATGTGTTAACGGCGGTGACGGATGCGCCGGTGATTGGGCCGATGGGGATGATGCGTTGGGGGGCACCGGACGCGGGGGCGGTGGCGGAGGCGGTGGCGTTGTTGAATGGGGCGAAGCGTCCGGTGGTGTTAGCCGGGATGGGAG
>JBDNCR010000382.1:0-2630 GCA_046719555.1 Verrucomicrobiia bacterium
GTCTTCAGCTCGTTCAAAATGTTGTCTCAACCCGAACCACACTCCCAGTTCTCAACAACGTTCTCCTCAAAGCCCAAGGCCAAACCCTCACCCTTTCCACCACCGATCTCGACACCGGCATCCGTGCCTCGATCGAAGCCACGGTGGATCGCCCCGGCGCCATCACCCTACCCGCACGCCGCCTCCTCAATATTGTCCGGGAACTCGGCGCCTCGGAGATCAGCCTCGAAGTCGATAAATGCAGCGCCACCATTCGGGCCGGTTCCGCCGTCTTCCGCATCATGGGCCTGCCGGAAGAGGACTTCCCTCCGCTGGCGAAACTCGACGTTGCCCACGAATTTACCCTCCCGCAAAAAACGCTCAAAGACATGCTTCGCCAGACCGCCTATGCCATGTCGGCGGAAGAAAGCCGTTATGTGCTCAACGGCGTCCTGCTCTCTTTTCGGGGCGAGAAACTAACCATCGTCGCCACCGATGGCCGGCGCCTCGCCTTGGTCGAGCATGAGATGGAAATCCCCAAACCCTCCGAAGTGGACGCGATCCTTCCCAGCAAAGCCGTGCATGAACTGCTTCGCATTCTGACCGATGAGGGACCCGTGCAAATCGCCGTCTCGGACAACCAATTCGCCTTCACCGTCGGTTCAACCTACCTCGTATCCAAACGGATCGAAGGCAACTACCCCAACTACCGACAAGTCATCCCTTCGGAGACCCACGAGCGGATTACCCTGGAGCGCGAACCCTTCCTGAACTCGGTTCGACGCGTCTCCCTGCTCTCAAGCGATAAATCCAACAGCGTGAAACTCAGCCTGAGCAAAGGCAACCTCGACATCACCTCCGCCACCCCGGATGTCGGTGACGCGCGGGAAACCATGGCCATTAACTACAAAGCGAAAGATTTCGCCATCGCCTTCAACCCGGAATACCTCATGGACCCGCTCAAGAACCTTGACTGCGACGAGGTCCATTTCGATTTCGGTGACGAACTTAGCCCCGGCGTCATTCGTTACGCCGACCGACCGTTTCTCTACGTGATCATGCCCATGCGAACCGCATGAGGCCGGCGGAGCGGGCGCAGCCCACCTTTTGACTTGCCCTCGTCACCTCGCCCGGCCCACTTTCGGGCAAATGCTGGCTAAAGTCGAAGCAGCTACGGTGGTCGGAATTCAGGCCTTCCCCGTCGAGGTTGAAGTGGATGTCGGCCCCGGCTTGCCGCAGACCATCGTGGTCGGTCTTCCCGACACCGCCGTTAAAGAATCCAAGGATCGGGTCAAAACCGCCCTTCACAACAGCGGCTTCCGCTTTCCTGACGGTCGGACCACCATCAATCTCGCCCCGGCCGACATCCGGAAAGAGGGTCCTCTGTTTGATCTTCCGATCGCGGTTGGCATCCTCGCCGCCTCGGACCAAATCAAACGGTCCCCGCCCACCGATCTTATGCTCATCGGCGAGCTGGCCTTGGATGGCGCGGTGCGCAAAGTTCGCGGAGCCTTGCCCATGGCCCTGGCCGCCCGCGCCTCGGGAAAGCGGGGGATCCTTCTGCCGGAAGCCAATGCGCCCGAAGCCGCCGTGGTCGAGGGTCTGGCGGTCTATCCGATTCGGAATCTTCGCCAAGCGATCTCTTGGATTGAAGGGGCGTCGCCCATGATTCCGGCGGCCCGACCCCCACTTGATCCCTCGTTGGATGTGGCCGATCAGCACGACCCCGATTTTGCTGAGGTGAAAGGTCAAGAAAGCATCAAACGGGCGCTGGAGATCGCGGTGGCTGGAGGCCACAACCTGCTGATGGTGGGCCCGCCTGGCTCAGGCAAAAGCATGCTCGCCAAACGGATTCCCTCCATCATGCCCGGTCTCTCGTTGGAAGAAGCCCTCGAAGCCACCAAGATCCATTCCGTGGTTGGGCTTCTGCCGGAAGGACAAGCCCTGCTCCGTCGCCGCCCGTTCCGGGCGCCCCACCACACCATCTCCGACATTGGCCTTATTGGTGGATCGGCCAACCCGACTCCTGGCGAGGTCTCCCTGGCGCACAACGGAGTCCTGTTCCTGGACGAACTTCCCGAGTTCAAACGATCCGCACTCGAAGTCTTGCGTCAGCCCCTTGAGGACGGTCAAGTCACCATCTCGCGCGCCGCCGGCACGCTCACCTTCCCCGCCCGGTTCATGCTTGTGGCGGCCATGAATCCGACGCCCACCGGTTCCTTTGGCGATGCCGACCGGGGCCGCACTTCCCCAGCCGCGATCCAACGGTATCTGAACAAAATTTCCGGCCCGCTTCTCGATCGGATCGACATCCACTTGGAAGTGGCCGCCTTGAAGCACGCCCAACTCGTCGATCCGGCACCGGCCGAACCCTCCTCCGCCATCCGTGCCCGAGTCTGTGCCGCGCGGGCCCGTCAATTGACCCGGTTTGCCCAACGCCCCAAACTCTGGTGCAACGCGCAGATGGGTCCCCGCGACCTCAAACAATTCGTCCCCCTCACCGAATCGAGTCGGGCGCTGCTTTCCTACGCCATGGAAGACCTCAAACTGAGTGCCCGCGCCTACGATCGGATTCTCAAAGTCGCCCGGACCATCGCCGATCTGGCGGCGTCCGAAGCGGTGACCGAGGAACATCTCAGTGAAGCCATCGG
>JBDNCR010000383.1:0-2621 GCA_046719555.1 Verrucomicrobiia bacterium
TCTTCACCGTTCCCCTCCTCACTTCGGTCTTCATTCACGGGGGGATTTTGGTCCTTTTGGGCGGTGCCGTTTTGGTGCCCGGAATCATTCCAAAAGCGCCGTTTGTTGGGGAAATGGTGGTTCCCTCCGCCCTTGAACCCACCGACGATGTGCCCGTGGATGACTTTTTGATGGAGGATGCCCCCGTCGTGGACATGCCCGCGATCGACCTGCCCGAAATCGCGCCCGCCGCCGTCTCGGCGGAGCAAACCTTCGATGTCATCGCGACCGCGACCTCCCTTCCCACCACAACGTTTAGTCTGCCGGTTGGCTCCGGGGTCGTCGGCACTGGGACCGCCTCCTTCGGCGTGGCGACTGGGACAGGTCAAGGCAGCGCCACCCCCAGCGCGGCCCGCGGCATGCGCTCATTTTTCGGTTCGAGCGAAGTGATCGAAGGTGGTCTTCGCGGCGTGTTCTATGATCTGAAAAGGCAACGCAATGGAAGCCCGGCCCCTGGAACCTTTGTGGAGAAAGTTCGGGCGTTCACCCGCGCCAATTGGCAGCGAAGTGTCCTGGATCGGCATTTTCGGGTCTCCCGTGAGATGTTTGCGACGCAGTTTTACATTCCTCGTATGCCTGCGGAAGAAGCGCCCAAGGCGTTTGAGGTCCAAAACGAAGTCGAGCCGCGGGGTTGGGTGATCCTTTACTCCGGGCTATTTTCCCCTCCCTCATCTGGGCGCTATCGATTGGTCGGCTACGCGGATGACCTTTTGCTGGTGCGGGTCGATGGGCAGCTCGTTTTGAATGGCAGTCGAAGGTCTTCGCGCGATGCCGCACCTTGGACTCCGGATCCCGATGGCGGTTTCAAATTCCGAATTTCTTCGAGTGAGCCCCCTCCCAACGGGGGGTTGGCGTTCGGCAACTGGATGAATCTCGAACGGGAAAAAAATTATACCATCGAAATCCTCTTGGGCGAAAACCCCGGGGGGTCGTTCGAGGCGTTCCTTTTTGTCGAACAGGAGGGCCGAAACTACAAGAAACTGCCCGATGGCAGGCCGATCCTACCTTTGTTCCGGACCGCGCGGGAAGGGATTCGCATTCAACGGGTCAACGAAACACAAACTCCTTCCTTCGACGATAGTCCCTCAGCCCCTGTCTTTGCTCCCGTCGCTCGATAGGCTTTCAGGGCGAAGTTCTTTCTTCTCTGCCGAGGACACGGAAACAACCTTGCAGCCGTGGACGCCGCGCTCCTGAAAAAACTCGTTGCCCCCTATCGGATCACCTCCGGGAAAAAGTTTTCCCTCGCCGACCACGATCCGGGGGACACCGGGCCCGTTCCCGATAAAAAGGCCGCGCAGGCCTACCTTCGCCAAGGCGTTGCCGAGCTCCAAGAGCTTCAGGACCGGCTCTACGCCCAAGATCAATGGTCCCTTCTGCTCATCTTTCAAGCCATGGATGCTGCCGGTAAGGACGGCACCATCAAACACGTGATGTCGGGCGTCAATCCGCAGGGCTGCCAAGTTTTCTCCTTCAAAGCGCCGACCTCCACCGACCTTGACCATGACTATCTTTGGCGCTGCCAGAAGTGTCTGCCGGAACGGGGCCGCATCGGCATCTTCAACCGATCCTACTACGAAGAGACCCTGGTCGTCCGCGTTCATCCCGAACTCCTGCAACGTCAGAAGCTTCCCGCCTCACTCATCCATGAACAAATTTGGGACCAGCGGTTTGAAGACATCTCGGCCTTCGAACGCCACCTCTCCCGCAACGGAACCGTCGTTCGCAAATTCTTTCTCCACCTCTCCAAAGAGGAACAGAAACGTCGTTTCCTTGAACGCATTGACCGACCGGAAAAGAACTGGAAGTTTTCGGAAGCCGACGTGCGTGAACGTGGATTCTGGGACCAATACCAGCAGGCCTACGAGGAAACCATTCGCCACACCGCCTCGACGGACGCTCCGTGGTTTGTTGTGCCCGCCGACCACAAATGGTTCACCCGCATCGTGGTTTCCGCGGCCATCATTGAAACCCTCCAGGGGCTCAACCTCCGCTATCCCGAGCTGGAAAAAACCGCCCGGAAGGGCCTGGCCAAAGCGAAAGCGGCCTTGCTTGGCGAGTCATCCCGGCCTGAGTAATCGGCGCGTCATTCCTCCCTTTTCCAGCAGCCAATTCTTCGGCATCTTTCGAGCATGAGCTTGGAATCGTGGAAAGCCTCCTACCTCAAACTCCCCCCAGCCGACCGCAAAGCTTTGGCCAAATGGATTGTGGAGCAAGAGCTGGGCACCCCGGCTTCGAAAAGTGCGCCCTCCTCGCGAGGCCCAAGCGGGATTCCCCAACCGATCCAGAAAGCCCTCCTTGGCTTTGGCGGGGCGGCGATCCTTCTCCTCGGTGCCTGGTTCGGCTGGAGCCACTATCAAACGGCTCAAGAAGAAGCCGCACGCAAGACTCTGGCCGAGCGGGAGGCTGAAGAGGCCCGTCGTCCCCGGTCGCCCACCAACCTCGATTTCCTCCGACAGAATCTCGGGCGCGAGGTCACCGTCACCGGAATCCCTCAGGCCTACGAAGTCGGTTTCCTCTTCTTCAGTAAGGATCCTCGCCGGTCCCTTCGCCTCAACCTCGTTCCAACCGGGGCCGTCGTGCTC
>JBDNCR010000384.1:0-2617 GCA_046719555.1 Verrucomicrobiia bacterium
CGACATCTCCGACAATCGCTCGGTCCCCCTCGAACAAAAGCAGCGGGAACTCGACCAATGGCGTCGGGAAATCAAAGCCTGCTACCTCGGCCAACCCGAAACCGATCTCGGTCGCGAATTGGCCCAAGTCGTCCAACGCTACCTGGTCCCCCCCGAACTCTTCTTTGACATCATCAGCGGAGTCGAAATGGACCTCCAGCCCCGCCGGTTCCCCTCCTTCCAAGATCTCGCTCTCTACTGTTACCGCGTGGCCTCGGCCGTCGGATTGGTGTCCATCAACATCTTCGAATACCGAAACCCCCGAACCCGCGACTACGCTCACGCCCTCGGAATGGCCTTCCAATTGACCAACATCCTCCGCGACGTTTTCTATGACCTGCGCGAATATGACCGAATCTACCTTCCCCAGGACGAAATGGAGGCCTATGGCGTCACCGAGGCCGACCTCCGCGCCGGTCATTTGACCGATAACCTCCGCGCCCTCTTCAAATTGCAAGCGCATCGCGCCGAACACTACTTTGCCAAAGCACGCGCCCTTTTGCCCTCTGAAGATCGGCCAAACCTTGAAGCCGCCGAGATCATGACCTCCGTCTATCACGACCTCCTTCACAAGCTCATCCGCCTCGGTTTCAGCAACCCCCAACGCACCGTCAAACTCTCCCGACCGGAAAAGATCTGGGCCCTTTGCCGCGCCCGCCGGCAAAGCAAACAACCCGCTCCCGCACGCCGACCTCCCTCCCACATCGTCGTCCTCGGCGCGGGCTATGCCGGAGTGGCCGCCGCCGTGGCCCTCTCCCGGGCGGGTCATCGGGTCGAACTCCTCGAAGCCAAGGCCTACAGCGGCGGTCGTGCCCATAGCTTCCGCGACGCAAAAACCGGCCTCACTCTCGACAACGGCCAACACATCTTCATGGGCTGCTACACCGCCTGCCTCGAGCTCTTCGACCAACTCGGGGTCCTCCCCAAACTCGATTGCCAACTCGGTATGGAAGTCCCCTACCGCAGCGCCGCTCGCGGTGCCACCTCGCTCAAAGTCGGACGTGGGCCCGCTCCCCTTCACCTCATTCAGGCGCTCTGGCGGTTCAAAGAACTTTCCTCAGCCGACCGCTGGGCCATCGCCTGGATGGGCATCCGCCTCCGTATCGCCCCACCCCCCTCCCCCTCCCGCACCGTCGCCGCCTGGCTCACCGAATCGGGGCAAACTCCAGGTGCCATTCGTGCCCTCTGGGAACCCCTCTGCCTGGCCGCTCTCAACGAACCCCTCCCCTCGGCCAGTGCCCGCCTCTTTCACGAGGTCCTGCGCCGCTCCCTCTTCGGTGGACGTCGAGCCTCCGCCATCTACACCGCCAAAGTCGGCCTCTCCGAACTCCTCCTCCCCGAAGCCGAACGTTTCCTCCGCGCCACCGGAGGCTCCCTCCACTTGGGCGACGGAGCAAAAACGATCACCTTCGACCAGCGCCGCCTCGTGCAAATCACCACCTCCACCGGCAGAGTCCTGGAACCGGACGCCGTCGTCTCCTCACTGCCCCCGGCCGCCCTCGCTGCCCTCTTGCCTGAAAACTCCCCGCTGCGCATCCAGATCACCGGCCTGCCCACCGCACCCATCCTCGGCGTTCACCTCTTCACCGATCGACCCCTCATCCACGAACCATTTGTGGGCATCCTCGATTCCCCCCTTCACTGGCTCTTTTCCCGACCTCTCCCCGCCGATGCCTTCCCCGAACCCACCTTCCACACCGCCTGCGTCAGCAGCGCTGCCTATGCCTGGGACTCCCTGCCCTCCGCCGAACTCTTAAGCCGCCTTCGCCACGAAATCGAGAAAGTCATCCCGGAATCCCGAGGCTTCCACCTCCGGCATCATGTCATCTACAAATCCCGCGACGCCACCCCGGCAGCTCGACCTGAGGTTCAACCCCGCCGACCCGGCCCGACCTGCGAATTCGAAAACCTCTTTCTCGCCGGTGACTGGACCGACACCGGCCTGCCCGGCACCTTGGAAGGCGCCGTCTGGAGCGGATTCCGAGCCGCCGACCACGTCTCCCTCCGCCCATGAACCCACGCCTCCACCCCACCGCCTCCAACCGTCCAACCATCCCCAAAGGAGCCCGACTTTTCATCCTCGCAACCAACCCCTAAAACCGTATTCTCATCGCTCAATCCATGCCCTCCCACCACGCAGCCATCGACCTCGGGGCCGAAAGCGGCCGGGTCATCGTCGGGAACCTTAGCGACGGACGGATCACCCTCCACGAAGTTCATCGGTTCCCCACCGGAGCCAGCACCCTCGGCACAACCCTCCGCTGGAACATCCTCCGCATTTTCGAAGAAATCAAAACCGGACTCAAAAAAGCGGGGCGCGAATTCCCTGACCTCTGTTCCGTCAGCGCCGATTCCTGGGGCGTTGATTACATCTATTGGTCGGATACCGATCCCATCCTCGGCTTCCCCTTCCACTACCGGGATCGTCGAACCGATCAGGCCTTGGAACGCGCCTTCGCTCGGGTCCCCCAGTCCGTCATCTTCGCCGAGACCGGTCTGCAATTCATGCCCTTCAACACGGTCTACCAATGGGCCGATGACGTGGCTCGACGCCCCCGCCTGGTCGCTGCCGCCCAGG
>JBDNCR010000385.1:0-2616 GCA_046719555.1 Verrucomicrobiia bacterium
AAACTTCTCGCCCGGGTTCGACCTCTGGATCTACCGCTTTGAAGAAACCGAATTTCAAAACTTCTCGATCCTTTCAGCCGCTTTCTCCGGTGCAGCCGTCATCGATCTTGAAGGGAACAACATCGTTATTAAAGGCAGCGGCGGCGGCGATATCATGCTCGGGGGTGCTCCCGACAAAAAAGGCGCAAAAATCGGTGAATATCAGGTGATTCCGGAACCCGGATCCATCGCCCTCCTCAGCCTTGGCTTACTGAGCCTCGCTCTCGCCGCACGACGCCGTCTCCATCAATCGGCTAAGTCCGAAAGCTGATCCGACGGGCTCGATTCGCCTCTCCCATCCCGAAGATAAGCTCGCCACATTCTCGAAGGCCCTGCTGGCAACTCCAGCGGCCTTAAATCCCCAACCGCTTCGCCCCGAGCCAGCCGATACATCATCATCCCCTCACCCATCAGGGATTTCACCCATCGAGTCGGAACCAAAACTAAGGTCACTCCCCGCGCTTCCAAATATTCAACAAAAGCCTTCTCATCCCTCAAGCCAAAGGCCTCATACGAACCCAACAGCCCCTCGACATTCCGATGGTACGGAGTCACCACAACTTCCGCATCGCTATGCCACAAAATCGCCGGGCCAACCTCGGGGACCGATAAAACACGGTGGGGACGATTCTCTTCCGGACGCGGCAACGTCGCCACCCATACCGCCAGCGCTCCATGCGAATCATCGATCGATGGCCCGGCCTTCTCCGGCGAACGATTCGGATCCAACATCCCACCCACAAAAACAAATCCGAAAAACGCCCCGAACACCATCACCCGCCCCCACGGAAGCCATCGCCTTGCCAATCGATCCTCCACCCACCTGATCGTTTCATTCATCGCCAGAGTGTAGGCAGGCAAAAACGAAAATGCCGCGTAGACCATCCATCGCACCTGCCAAAGACTTAAACCCACAAACACCAGCAACAACATCAGCTGGAACAGCGCGTCCGTTTTCCCTGCTCGACCCTGCGCTCCCCGCCATCGACCAACCAGCACCGGCAACGCCACCAAGACCGGTCCCAAACCCGCAACGGCCAAAGCCAAACTTTCCTGCCTCCACAACAACAACGGCTGAACCTCATTCACATACCGCATCCAATTCTCAAACAATTCCTTCGGCACATCCCCGTAAAGCCCCCCTTGCAAAAACCCGGGAAAGCTCACCAGACAAATCGCCAACCCCCCTCCCGCCGCCCCCGCCAAGCCTGCCCATCTCCCGATCGCTCCCCAAGATCCCACCACCAATCGCATCAGGCCCAGCAAGCCCGCCGCCACCACCAACGCAGTCAAATGCACCACACTCAACACATCATACTCCACCTCCAACCAATCCCCCGGACTTCGCTCCGCCAACCGGAACGCCACCGCCATCACCGCCATCGCCAAAAAATATCGTGCCCCGCATCCCAACGCCCGCCGATCTCCCCCCGCCAAATAGGGCCACAACGCCGCCCAACCCACCACCGCCGCCCCGACAACCAACTCCACACTCACCCACAAACCAGCCCCCGCACATAAACCCGTTTTCACCCACGCGACATCATCGACCCCCTTCCGAATTGCTCGCCGGGCCATCCCCACCAAAACCACAAACCCCAACAAAATCAGACTGTGATGATCCGGACGACCAGCAGCGAAGGTGGAAAAAATTGCCGGCTGCACCAACAAAAGAAGCGCCATCCGCATCCGACCATGGCCATCCAGTAGATCCCGAAACGCCCACCATAACGCCAACACCGTCACCATCTGCAACACCGGCGATATCCACCAACCCCACGCCTGCAACGCCCCGTGCCACCCCATGACCGGAACCAGTGGAGCCGCCCCCACGATCAACAAAACATCCAACGGCCGCGTCCAATGCGAACTCTCCCCCTCCGGAGGAAAACTCCTCGGCTCCCGATGATCCCACCACGCCCCGCTCTCCACCAGACGCTCCACCCGCACCAGCCTCATGTAACAGTCTGGGTCATACAAATCATGACCTCGGGCCGCTCGGAAATGGAGCGCATACAGCGGCTGCAGCACCAAAATTCCCACCAGCGGGATCACATAAAGCCAACGGTTGAATCCACCCCCCCCTTCCCTCCCCCCTCCTTCACCCATCCTTCTACTCCCTAGGCGTGTTCAACAACACGCGAACCAATTCAGGCAACAACTGCTTTTTCCGACTCACCACTCCCTGAAGCAAAAACAACCCATCCTCCCGCTCCGGATAACTTAGCCCCGCCACCAACTCCTCCGCTCCGCTGACCATCAATAAACTCGATTGCTCGGTAATGTCGGTGATCATCAAGGCCGCCAAATCCGCACGACACGCTTCCCGCTTCGCCTCCAACGCGGCTCGTAACTCCTCCTTGCGTGGCCAGAACATCTCCAGCCCCAACTCCTCCACTTGCGCCACTACCATCCGCCAACCGTTCTCCTCGTATTCCTTACAGTCCAAGGAAACCACCTCCTCGGCTCGGGTCGCCGTCAGGGATGAGCCCGCACGGAAAAACGCTTCCGAATACGCCCCCAGATCCACTCCGGCCAACGGCACGAGCCACTCCAACATCTCTCGGTCCACCCCAG
>JBDNCR010000386.1:0-2609 GCA_046719555.1 Verrucomicrobiia bacterium
GAAGAAACAGAAACAGGGCGACCTCTTTTACGTGGGCGTTTGTTTCGCAGGAGGGCGCGTGCGGGGTTGGGAAATTCGGAAATTGTCTGAGCTGGCCGCCAAATTCTCGGCTCCCGGGCTCGACGCCATCCGCACCACGAACAAGCAAAACCTGATCCTGCTCAACATTCCGGAGTCGAATTTGGAACCGCTCCTAGCTGAGTTGCGGGAGGCTGGATTGGTCTATGAACCCAGTAACTTTCGACAGGGCTGTGTCTCTTGCACGGGAATTGAGTTTTGCAATTTGGCCGTGGCCGAAACCAAAAACCGGATGATTGAACTGGTGGGGCAGTTGGAAAAACGGAGTTCCCACTTTGGAGAGAAAATCCGAATCCACTTTTCGGGTTGTCCAAGTTCGTGCGGGCAACACCAAATCGCCGACATTGGATTCCGGGGTGCCACCCGCACGGTCAATGGCGTCAAGAAAGAGGCCTTCGACATGTTCCTCGGAGGGAAATTGGGTTCTGGGGCCAAGTTCAATACCCTCATCCAGCCCAAAGTTCCTTACGAGCAGGTCGATCTCTATGTGGACGCCATCTTGCGAAACTACCAAGCCAACCGTCTGGATGGTGAGCGTTTCGACCAGTTCATCGCCCGAACCCCGAAGGAACAACTCAAGGCCGTCTTTGCTCCGCTGGCTGCCTAAACCGCAGTCGACGCTTGCGCTCGAAGGCCCACCGCCGTAGCCTTTTGGATGGCAGGTGGTCGCTCGGGAATCCGAGAGGAAAGTCCGAACACCCCTGGGCAGTCCGCCGCCGGAAACGGCGGGCGCGGGTTTTTCAAGGAATCCGCGACGGAAAGTGTCACAGAGAATAGACCGCCTTTCGCTTGCGAAGGGTAAGGGTGAAACGGTGGCGTAAGAGACCACCGCCCAGAGAGTAATCGAAGGGGCAGGATAAACCCCGGACGGTGCAAGATCAAACAGGGGATAGGGAAGCCCACCCGTTCCCGCGAAAGCGGGAAAATCCCCGGGTTGAACGCAGCCTGCGCATGCGGGCCGTCGCCTCATGGCGGCGAGAGAAATGACCACCCCGGTCCGGGAAACCGAGCCGGACAGAATTCGGCTTATCGCCAGGCAATGGGGGCGGCCTCCGGAAAGGGGAGCCGCCCTCTCCTTTTGATTCCGCTCGATTGGGATCGGCGGCAAGCAAGCACCGGTTAAGAAGTGCGGGGATCGGGCAAACAAGCGACCAGCAGGTGCTCGTGGGCGTTAGGCAGGTGAGCTAAAAGCCCAAGGACCAGGCGGCTAACTGGAAGCACCCGAAGCAGATTACCGTGCCGCAAACAGATTTTATCCGCCATCGAGACCGCCTCTCGAACATCCTCTCGGGAAACCACATCTCGCTGATCAGCGGCTGCGCGAAGACGAGCATAGAGATGCGTGACGGCCAACCCAGCCGCGAGCATAAACAAAACCTCCGGCAAAGAATCGGCCCGGGCAAAAGCAAGCCGACTTTTCACACTATCCGCCAAGGCCTTCCTGATCAGCGGCTGATCCTCCGGACCTGGTCCTCTCACCCTCCACGCCAACGAATCCAAGCGCGCAGGCTGCGGGATATTCTCCATGCGGAGGGGGAGGGCACCTGTCGCCAAGGCGATGAGATTACGCACCATGCCTGGCAAAAATCGGTACGGTTTCGGCTCAACCACGGCGCGAAAGGTCGGATCCGAGATAGCAACCAGGACCACGGAAAGAAGGCCCCGTGTGGCCAACGGAAAACAATTCGGCTGATAAATTCCTGTCCGGGACGGTTGCTGGGCCAGAAGATCGGACAAGAGACCTGAAGCCTCAACGGACCAATCTTGCGGCAGCGGAGTAGGCGCCACGGCTGTCGGATCCCCAGGACCGAGAACCTCAGAGAGAAGCGTGAGATGATCGCGCAACGCTCCGAGGATATAGGCGGGTGGATGATCCAAGAACAGGGCTTGCACCCAAAAATCGGCCAGAGCGAGATAATCCGACCGGGTCAGGCGGTGGGAGCCGAGTGCAAGGACCTCAGGGAGATGAACCAGGAAAGGGGAAGCTTGGGCCAACTTCGACTCAATTTGCCCGGCAAGCAGCTCTCCGTAGTTATCCCGGATGGAAGGACAATAAGTTGACAGACTGGTCTTGATGACTTCTGGCTGCTCTTGAACAAAGGTGAAGGGAAACGACTGGCAAATGGCCGGAAGCTTGTCATGGCCTTCTCGTCGGTGAATGGAACACAGATCATCGTCATCGAGAAAAATACAACGCAGCTCGGCGCCCCGACTCACCATCGGGAGGCGAAACCGTTTCCCTGAACTTTTCCGGAGCGGCACAAGCCGGGCCTGATGCGCAGCAAGGCGCTGCTGCACCCAAGGAAGCGCCATGAGCACCTCCACCTCGGCAGCTGAAGCAGTAATGGACCAGTTTTTACAGCATCGCGCCGGGCAATCACGACACGCGAAGCGTTGATGGGGATCGAAAGAAATCGTCGGCGATGTCAAGGGACTTCCTCTTAATGGGAACATAGAGATTGGAGCGCCAGAGACCAGCGACAAACTTGCGACCCACCCCGTAGCGGCGGTAGGTCGGATGTCCCATCCGA
>JBDNCR010000387.1:0-2607 GCA_046719555.1 Verrucomicrobiia bacterium
TAGAGCACCAACGATCGTTTGAACCTGCGAGGCAGCGATTAGAAAAACCACGACACCGAGCAAGGGCACAGGCAGCCAGCTTAGGTGCCTCATCCAGGGTCCGCCTTGGGGATTTCGCTCAGTCCATCGTTCGGTGAGCCACGCCGCCACGAGAGGGAGGAGGATCAAGGTCAAAAAGACAAGGATCAGGCGTTGGGCGGACAGCAGTTCAAGAAAAGCGTGGCCGATGAAGAACCAGAGGTAGAGAGGCAGCAGGGCAAGCTGAACCAGCAGGTTGATGGGCGTCACCGCGATCGCCAGCCGGGTGTCCCCACCGCTAAGATGAGTGAAGGTGATATACCAATCGGTGCAGGGCACGAGCAAGACGAGCAGTGCGCCGACACGAATCGCAGGATCGTCCGGCAGAAACGCCAGGAGACCCCACACGGCGAGTGGAATCAGGATGAAGTTGCCAGTCAACACGGCACCCATAAATTGGCGGTCGCGAAAGGCGCCGGGGAGGTGGGTCAGAGGGACTTGGGTGAAAGTGGTGTAGAGGAGGAGTCCCAGAACTGGCCAGAGGATGGCTTCAAAGGGTTCGGCGACCTCGGGAACCACGCTGCCAAGTCCAAGCCCCAGAAGGATTCCGAAAAGGTAAATCCAGACTTGGTGGCGTTCTAAATGCTGCCGTGTCATTTTGCTGAGTTCGAGATCAGTCAGGAGAGCCTTTATTCCATCGACCTACAATTTCCTTTTAACCAAGGATGATGGAACGACTTGGGCCCGTCGTCCCAAAGTTGATGTTCAAAGAGGGGGTAGAAGCACCCGATCCAGACCGTCAATCGTCGGTAGATTGACCGCTTCAGTTGTTGCTAAGAACCATGGGCAATCCGTCGGGACAGCCCCCCAGAAACGATCCCGTCGTTCCGCGTCGAGGTCATTCCAAACGTCGTCAAAAAGCAGGGTAGGCCGGGGACCTCTTGAGGCGCGCAGCAGATCAGCCTCAATCAGGCGAAGGGCGAGGGCGGCCCCTTTTTGTTGTCCTTCCGAACCGTGGGTGCGCAAAGGTTGACCATCAAGGCGGAGCTCCCAGGCATCTCGGTGCGGGCCTCGAAGAACGGTTTTGTGGCGGACTTCACGTTCCCAGAGCGTGTCAAGAGAGTCCGGGCGGACCGATTCCCGGTCGGGACGATAGTCAAGGGTAAGCTGTTCGGCTCGCCCCGTCAGAGCGGAATAGACTGCGGCGACCCGGGGCGAAGCTACCGAGTCGGCGAACGTTTTGCGGGCAACAGTCAGTTGCTCGGTTACGGGATCGAGCTGTTCGACGAGTGCGTTCCAAAGGGCACGGTGGGGTCGGTCTTGGCGGAGAAGCGCGGTCCGCTGCCGCAGGAGAATCTGGGCGCGTTGAGCTGCGGCAAGATAGGTCGGCTGGACCGAGGCAAGGAGGGCGTCGGCCCAACGACGCCGGTTCGAATCGGGGCCGGCCACCAGGGACCGGTCTTCATTGCGGAAGATGACGACCGGGAATCGACCCCAAAACTCGGTCACGGTGGCCCGCTCATTCCCGTCAATCTGAAGCTGACGGACACCATCCACCCAACTTACGCGGAGCATGGAGTGTTCGTGTCCGGAGAAATCGGCACGCACGGCGACCCCGGAGCTGCCGGTTCGGACGCAATCTCGAATTTGAGCCGTGCGAAACGAACGGAGTCGTCCGAGGAGATAGAGGGCCTCCAAGAGCGTTGTCTTACCACGACCATTCGGTCCGAGAAGGGCGGTGGATCGGGCGTGAACGGAGAGCGAGAACTCTTTGTAGCAACGCAGGTTATGAAGCGTGATGGTGGTTAGCATGGTCAGCGACGGGGGACGAACGGGGTGAAAAAGGAGTTGCCAGCGAGTCGGGAGTGGTTAATCCTGAAAAAGTCCATAGACAAGATAGGAATTTATCATGAGCGCAGCCCTTCTCTCGACCCCACCGAACTTTACCCCCGGACCGACCCCAGAGGAGCAGTTGAAAGTTGCCAAGGATGGTCTGGATGTGATTCACGACGTCTACACCTACGCGGAGACCGGCTTTCAGACCATCCCGGAAGACGATTTTACCCGCATGAAGTGGTATGGCGTCTATCGGCAAAAGCCGAAAGACAGTGGCTATTTCATGTTGCGGACGAAGATTCCCGGGGGCCAGCTGACCGCAGCGCAATTGGCGGTAATGGCAGGAATCGCCGATGATTACGGGCACGGCTTTGGAGATATTACCACGCGCCAGACCTTCCAATTTCATTGGCTTAGAATTGAGCAATTTCCCGATATTTTTGCTCGGTTACGTGCGGTAGGGATGACGACCTCTGGAGCATGCGGGGATGATACGCGGAATATTGTCGGATGTCCGGTGGCAGGGATTGATCCCGACGAGATTATCGACGCCACTCCAGAGTTGCAGGCGGTGAGCGCTCATCTCACCGACAACCGAGAATTTTCGAACTTGCCGCGAAAATACAAAATTTCGATTTCGGGTTGCCGGATTCACTGCGCCCAGCCGGACATTAATTGCGTGGGGGTGTTTGGTTTGGAGCGGTCGGTGGGCGGCCGGGTGGAGGCAGGGTATGGGATCAAGGTGGGGGGCGG
>JBDNCR010000388.1:0-2606 GCA_046719555.1 Verrucomicrobiia bacterium
GCGGCGTGATGGTCGAAGGCCGGGAATTCGATGCCAAACTCTTTTGGCTCGACAATGAACCCCTCCGCCTCAACGAACCGGTCACCCTCAAACTGGCCACCGCCGAAGTTGAGGCCCGCGTCGTGCTCATGAAACGGGTCCTCGACTCCTCCTCCCTCGAGGTTCACCAATCCCGCGACCTTATTGCGAAAAATGAAGCCGCGGAAGTCCGTCTCCGCGTCCGTAAACCCCTCGCCTTCGACAACGCCGACCTCATCCAGGAAACCGGCCGTTTCGTCCTCACCAAGGGCAAACGGATTGGCGGCGGCGGCATTATCGTGGGCGCCCAATACCCTCCCACCACCAGCGAGGCGGTCGCCAGCGCCAACATTTCCTGGACCGCCCACGAAGTCACCGCAGAAGCCCGCATCAACCACTTTGGCCACCGGGGCGCAGTCATCTGGCTCACCGGCCTCTCCGGCGCCGGCAAATCGACCCTGGCCGTCGCCTTGGAAGCCAACCTCCTTCGGCGCGGCATCGCCGCCTTCATCCTCGACGGCGATAATCTCCGTCATGGACTCTGCTCGGACCTTGGCTTCTCCGACCGTGACCGCGCGGAAAACATTCGCCGGGCGGGCGAAGTTGCCAAACTCATGGCCGAAGCGGGACTGGTTGTCATCTCGGCCCTCATTAGCCCATTTGCCGCCGAGCGGGCCCGGGTCCGGAACATCTGCCAAACTGCCGGCATCCCTTTCTGCGAGGTCTTCGTCAATGCCCCGCTTGCCATCTGTGAACAGCGCGACCCCAAAAAGCTTTACCAAAAGGCCCGGCGCGGCGAAATCAAAGGGTTCACCGGCATCGACGCCCCGTATGAACCTCCCCTCCAGCCGGACCTCGAAATTCGCACCGACCTTCTCGACCGCGACACCTGCCTCGCCCGGCTCGGCGAACGGGTGCTCGACCTCACCCGACGCCACGATCCGGGCTCATCCAGCCCGGTGATCTAAACCACCCTCATTCGCTCTTTTCCCCCGATCCCCTCTCAGCTACGATCCTCTTCGACATGACTCACAAGATCCTCCTCCCCCTCGCCGCCGCCACCGTCGTGGTCGCCTGTGCTTCCAAAGAAGACACCACCGCCCGTTACGACTATCCACCGCCTTCCTCGCCCAACCAAACCATCTACGACCCCCCCAGCGCCCCGGCTTGGACTGGCGGCGGCGGCTACACCTACGAGCAGCCCGTCACCTCCACCCCCTCTGAGCCAGTGATGCCCGGCGGTGATTACACCGTCAAATCGGGGGATTCCCTCTGGCGAATCGCCCGCGACCACAACACCACCGTCGCCAAAATCAAAGAGTTAAACGAACTCACCAGCGACGTTATCCGCCCAGGTCAGATCATCAAAATCCCGGCCAACTAATCCGCGCCACTTCATCCGGTCCCTCCGGACCAAACCCATCGGCTCCTCAAGAGACCGTATCGATTAGCGGATCACCGGCGGTCCCTGCGGACCGGGGGTGTACTGCGGAATGGCTGGATCGGCAAAATTCGTCGTCCAAATGGGAAAGGCCATCATTCCCGTGGCCTTATCCTCCCGACCCTGAGCACCCGGACCTTCCCACAAGAGAAAACAGTAGAAATCACCGCCGCCCCGCTCCCCGAGCAAAATATCGACATTAGCCGGCGCATTCGCCACCACATCGATCCAGTCCCCAAAAACCAGATGTTCCGTTGGGGCCCACCTGCCCCGGTTGAACGATGGGAACTTGCCCACATTGTCCCGGGGTCGCCACGACGAAGACCGGGCAGGACCTTCGTGCATAAAGCTGTGACAAGCGTCCAAAACCAATCGATTATTCCATAAAACCATCAAGGTCTCACCAGCCCGTCCAACAAAACGGAATCGACCCGTGAACGGTGCCACCGCCGTGCCCGTATAGTGCACCAGCCAGTAAGTCGGTTTCACCTCATTATCCACCTTGAAAAAGCGGGGTCCTTCCCCCGCAGACATCAATGGAAAGAAAAACTGGCGAGCATACAACTTCACTGGCGCCTGAAAAAACCGTTCCAGCTCCGAGACCCTCATTCCATTGGCGGCTGCCCGGTTGACCACCTGATGATACGCGGGATTATCCATGTTAACCGCTTGCCGATTTCGCGTCTGCTTCAAATCATAAAACGTCCCGGCAAGGGTTCCCGCGGACGCTTGAGTCGACCCAAAAAAATCCCGCACCACCCCGCCCCGCTGCACCCCCTGATTCCCCCCGGTCGCCGTTCCGGTGCCGGTGCCAAACGCATCCACCCCCGATCCGATCACCCCCGACCCGACCGGGAGGCTAAACGAGGACGTTGGCACCGCCACATTGATCACATCAAACGTCGCTTCAGGCATCGCCGCCGCCGGTTCCGGCAACGCCGCCACCTCGACCATCTCCGGCATCACCTCACCAATCTCCGTATCGAACTCCAAAAAATCATCCGTCGGTTCCAAAGCCGACGGCACCACCACCTCCCCCACAAATGGGGCTTGCGGCACAATGCCAGGCACCAAAACCGCTCCTCCAATCAAAAGAATGATCAAACCATGAAAGAAGATCGACGAAGCAAGCGGCATCGCCAGGAAA
>JBDNCR010000389.1:0-2582 GCA_046719555.1 Verrucomicrobiia bacterium
AATGGAGAGGGTGGGGGGATTGGCGGAGCCGCGTCCGGCATTTTCGGTGCTGTCGGTGGCGCGGTTGGAACGGGAGTTGGGTCGGCCGATGAGTGGGTGGCGGGAAGGACTTCGGCGGTTTTTGGCGGAGGAATGAATCGAGCGTTGCGGCTGGGGAGGGTGCGGGCATGGTGGTGAGGGATGAAGAATTATTTGGAGTTGATGGAGCGGATTGTGCGGGAGGGTCGGCTGAAACCGGACCGGACGGGCACGGGGACCTATTCGTTGTTTGGGGCGCAGTTGCGGTTTGATTTGGAGGAGGGGTTTCCGTTGGTGACGACGAAGAAGGTGCATGTGAAGTCGGTGATTCATGAGTTGCTCTGGTTTTTGCGCGGGGAGACAAATGTGGGTTCACTGCGGGAGCAGGGGGTGACCATTTGGGATGAGTGGGCGGATGAGCGTGGAGATTTGGGGCCGGTGTATGGGGCGCAGTGGCGGAGTTGGCGAACGGCGGATGGGCGGGTGGTGGATCAGGTGGCGGAGGTGGTGGAGCAGATCAACAGGGATCCGGATAGCCGGAGGTTGATTGTGAGCGCGTGGAATCCGGGGGATTTGCCAAAGATGGCGTTGGCTCCGTGCCACACGTTGTTTCAGTTTTATGTGGCGGAGGGGCGGCTGAGTTGTCAGCTGTATCAGCGCTCAGCGGATTATTTTTTGGGGGTGCCGTTCAACATTGCGTCCTATGCGTTGTTGACGATGATGGTGGCGCAGGTGTGTGGGCTGCGGCCGGGTGAGTTTGTGCACACGTTCGGCGATGTGCATGTGTATGTGAATCATCTGGAGCAGGTGAAGCTGCAGATGTCGCGGGAGCCGCGGGCGTTGCCGCGGATGTGGTTGAATCCGGAGGTGCGGGATTTGTTTGCGTTCCGTTACGAAGATTTTCGGTTGGAGGGGTATGATCCGCATCCGGCGATCAAGGCTCCGGTGGCGGTATGACGGGTCGGCCCTGGACGGCGATCGCAGCCATGGCGGCGAACCGGGTGATTGGGGCGGGAGGGGCGATTCCGTGGCATTGTCCGGAGGATTTCCGATGGTTTAAGGCGACGACGATGGGGCATGTTTTGTTGATGGGGCGGAGGACGTTTGAGTCGATTGGCCGGGCGTTGCCGGGGAGGGAGACTTGGGTGTTGACCCGGGGGGAGTGGCAGGAGGAGGGGGTGGTGGTTCTGAGGTCGGTGGAGGAGGCGGTGGAGCGGACGGGGGGACGGAGGGTGTTTGTGGCGGGAGGTGGGGATGTGTATCGAGCGACGATGGCCTGGTGGGGGGAGATTTTGTTGACGCGGTTTGCGCGGGAGGTCGTGGGGGATGTGTGGTTTCCGGAGTTTGAAGGTGAGTTTCAGTTGGAGGAGGTGGTGCGGGAGACGGAGGAATTTCGGATTGAGCGTTGGGTGAGGTGAGATTGTGCTTTTCTCTGGGGGACGATTCGGTAGGTTTGAGGGCTCTTGCCGGGGAATGATTTCTTCGGGGGATCAGGTGCGGTGGCTGAGTGGTCGAAAGCGGCGGTTTGCTAAACCGTTGTAGTGTTGAAAAGCGCTACCGAGGGTTCGAATCCCTCCCGCACCGCGGCGTAGGATCGGTGGGCTTGCGGTTTGTTGGGGGATGGTTAGGGTTCAGGAATGCATGTGCCTGATTCAGTTTTGTCCGTTCCGGTTTGCGTGGTGGCGGCGGTGGCAAGTTTGGGAGCGTTGGGGTGGGCGACGGCGCGGGTGGTGCAGGGGAGGGAACGGGTGTCGGGGGAACGGTTTGCGGCGGTGACGGCGTTGATTTTTGCGGGGCAGATGTTGAATGTGCCGCTGGCGTTTGAGAGTTCGGGGCATTTGTTTGGGGGCGTGTTGGCGGCAGTGTTTCTTGGGGTGCCTTTGGGGATGTTGTCGGTGTCTTTGGTGTTGTTGGTGCAGTGTTTGATGTTTTCCGACGGCGGTTTGGCGGCTTTGGGGGTGAATGTGTTGAACATGGCGGTGATTGGGGCTGGATGGGGCGGGTGGGTTTGTGAAAGGTTGCGAGCGAAGGGGTGGCGCCTCCCGATCGCGGCTGCCGTGGCGGCCTTTGGGTCGGTGTTGTTGGCCGCGGTGATGGCGTCGCTGCAATTGGCTTGGAGTGGAGCGGGTTCGTTGGCTTTGGTTGCGGCGGCGGTGATTCTGCCTCATCTGGTGGTTGGGGGATTTGAGGCTGGGGTGACGGCGGCGGTGGTTTGGGCGGTGTTGGGGGCTGGGGAGAAGGTGCGGAAGGACGGGGTGGGGCGGTGGGTTTGGATTTGGGGTGTTCCTGGCGCGGCGTTGGTTTTGGGTGGGTTGAGCCCGTGGGCATCATCGTTGCCTGATGCGTATGAGCGGGGTTTAGAGGTTTTGGGGGCTTGGAGCGGGGATGGGCCGACATTTGCGGGGTTGTTGGGAGATTATGAGGTGCCGGGATTTGGACCGGTGGTGGCGGTGATGGCGGCGGCGTGGTTGGGGACGGTGGTGGTGTGGGGTATGGCTCGGTTGATGGCCGGTGGTTTCCGGTCGGGGATCGGCGAGGTTTGAGGGGGGGCGGTAATTCCGGTT
>JBDNCR010000039.1:0-9267 GCA_046719555.1 Verrucomicrobiia bacterium
GGAAATGAAGGCGTCTTCAGTCTCGCCGGAGCGCGCCGAGATCAACGGAGCCCAGCCGGCTTCCTGGGTTAGCCGAATCGCTTCCAGCGTTTCGGTAACTGTGCCGATCTGGTTGAGCTTGATCAGCACGCTGTTGGCCACACCGCGGGCGATGCCCTCGCGAATCCGTTGCGGATTGGTGGTGAAGAGGTCATCCCCCACGATCTGCACGGTTTGTCCGCAGGCGGCATGGAACTTTGACCAGCCCTCCCAATCGGTGTCGGCAGCCGGATCCTCAATCGAGACCACCTTGTAATCGCGGCACCAGGCGATCATCAGGTCGATAAACTCATCGGAGGAAAACGTCCGGTTCTCCAAGCCGAACCGGTAGGTCTTCGTCGCCTCATCGAAAAGGTCGCTGGCGGCGATGTCGAGGGAGAGAGCGGCTTCTTTACCCAAAGTGAACCCGGCCCGTTCCACCGCCTGGGCAAACGTATCCAGTGCTTCCTGGTTGGTTCGGAACTCCGGCCAGAAACCGCCCTCATCCGCCAGCCCATAGTAGGTGCCGCGGGCTTTCATCAAATCGGCAGCGGCATGATAAACCGCGTGAGTGATCTCGAGGGTTTCCGGGTAGGATGAAGCGCCAGTGGCGATGACCAGAAAGTCCTGCACGTCGGTCCGCCAATTGGCATGGGCACCACCCCCGAGGATCTGAATCTCCGGCAGAGGCAGCAAGGTCCCCGGCCCCAAAGAGCGGAACAGTGGCAGCTGGCGCACTTTTGCCGAAGCGTCGGCGCACGCCATCGAGACCGCCAGGATGGCGTTGGCGCCCAGGCGGGATTTGTTCGGCGTGCCGTCAAGTTCGATCATGCGGCGGTCCAGACCGGCCTGGTCCAGCACATCGTGCCCCCGCAGGGCCGCAGCAATCTCTCCCTCGATGTGGGCAAGGGCCCGGAAAACCGACTTGCCACGGAAACGGGCCGGGTCGCCATCACGCAGTTCCAGAGCTTCGTATTGCCCGGTGGAGGTGCCGGAAGGGACCAGGCCGCGTCCGGTAACGCCATTCTCCAAACGGATCCAGGCCTCGATCGTCGGCACACCCCGGGAGTCGTAAATTTGAAAGGCTTCAATGGAAGAGATGTTCATGGTGAGGAGAGGGCCTGGTTCCAGCTTTGGAAAAAATCCTCCGGTGATGCGGGAAGGGCCTCACGCAGGCAACGGTGGGTGAAGCGGCGGACCGTCTCCTGGAGATGGGCCTCGTTGAGATATTCCACCGGCGATTTCCCATCCACCCGCGCCAGCATGAGCATCGCCAACAGCCGGGGAAGATGCGGCTCAATCTGGCCAAGATGAGGAATCATGGCACTGCGGTAGGTTTTCCAAAAAGCCCGGGCCAAGCCGAACAACGCCGCCCGGTGTTCCGGCAGCCGCAGCGCCTTGAGCATCAGATGATTGAGGAGAAAACAGACATCGAAGGCCGGATCACCAAACCAGGCAACCTCACTGTCGACAATCACCAGGCGGTCGGGCCCGATCAGGAGATTCTTTGGACTATAATCCCCATGGACCAGACAAAGGCGGTTGGAGACAATGCGCTCCACCTCCGCCTCCAAGAGCGAGGCCAGCGCGGGATGGGCCGAGGCCATCGACAACAGGTAGGGTTCCATCCGTAGTTCCCTGAAAAAATCCGTGGTCTCAAATCGGCCGCGGACCTCCGGATTCTCCCAGGAACGAGTGTGGATGGCGGCAAGCTGAAGGGCACAGATCACAGCGGTGGCCTCGTGACAACGCCCGGCCATCAGCCGGGATTTCCAGGTCTCGAATCCCTCCCCAAGGTATTCCATGGCAAAATATCCAGCCCGATCATCGGCATGCAGCACCTGCGGCACAGCCGACGGGAGGAACTCCCCCACATACCGCAGGTAGGCGTGTTCAAACCGGTTGCGAGACGGGTCGGCAAACCAGTCCTGCCGGACGCGGAGTTTGGGCAACGCCCGCTTGACGACAAAGCGCCAGGAGGACGTTTCGACCACCATAATGTCGCTCGAGACTCCGCCCGTCAGAGGTCGCAGGACGACCTCGCCGCCGTTGACCAGTCCGGCCTCACGCAAACGATCGATGATCAGGGCTTGGTCCATGAGCGATCAGAGGGGGCGGGCGATGGTGGTGGCCAGACGGTAATCCTCGAAGGCCTCGGGGCTGTTCACCCCGCCGCCGACCCCGCTAAGGTTGACCCCGCCATAAGGCAGGCCGTAGCTGAAAACATTGTGGGCATTGATCCAGTTGTTGCCCGCCACCAATCGGGTGGCCAGGCGCGAAGCACGATGGAGGTCGGCCGTCCAAATGCTGTTGGCCAGACCGTAGGGGACCGCGTTGATCCGGCGCACAGCCTCTTCCTCATCCCGGAAGGAGACCACGAAGGCCGTGGGACCAAAGACTTCCTCCTGAAAGCAGAGGTTGTCGTCGCTGCCCGCAAGAAGATGAGGCCGCACAAAATATCCGGGGCCATCCATCACCGGATGGTCATCGGGAGTCAGCAAACGGGCACCGGCCGCCGTGCCTTGTTGGTAATAACGCAGCACCCGATCGCGGTGTTCGGCACTGGCCAACGGACCCATCTGGGTCTCCTCATCCAAGCCGGGGCCAATGCGAACGGCAGCCAGTTCCGCAGAAACGGCATCGACAAACGCCTCATAAAGGGAAGCGTGGACAAACCAACGGGTGGCCATGCAACAGTTCTGCCCGGTATTAAGGCTAAGGGCCGCGGCGAGTTTTTTCGCGGTTGTCGCCACCTCGGCATCGGCGCAAATCAACGCGGCGCCCTTGCCCCCTAGCTCCAGTTTGACCGGGGCCAAGCGCGCCCCGCAAAGACCGCCAATCTGTCGCCCCACGCGGGTCGAGCCAGTGAAGGACATCCGTTTGACCTTAGGATGTTCCGCAATCGGTTGCCCCGCGTCCGGGCCGGTGCCGACCAGGAGGTTGAGCACCCCCGGAGGCAGTCCCGCTTCCCGGGCGATGCGTGCCAGCAAGAGGCTGGAGAGTGGCGTGATCTCCGACGCTTTCACCACCGCCGTGTTGCCTGCGGCCAGGGCCGGGGCAATCCCCCAACACATCAGAGTAAAGGGAAAGTTCCAGGGGAAGATAAACCCGCAGGTTCCGTAAGGACTAAAATGGCGGCGCGCCTCCATGCCCGCAATCTCCAAGGGGAGATCAGTCACCGACCGCTCCGCAATCCCCGCAAAATAGCGGAAGCACTCAATCCCAAACGGAATATCGAAGCCGCGCGCGGCCGTAATGGCCTTGCCCACATCCAGACTCTCCAATTGGGCCAACGGCTCAGCCTGAGCCTCCAGCGCATCGGCCAGGCGACGCAGATGAACCGCCCGTTCCGCCCCCGACAAGGCAGCCCAGGCCGGGAAGGCAGCTTCCGCGGCCTCGACCGCCGCAGCCACATCGACCGCTCCCGCCATCGAGACCTCGACCAACACCGAACCGTCCGCCGGATTGAACACCGGATGAACACCTTGACTCCCAAAATAAGGACCTCCGTTGACCTCCATCGGCAGGGGGGAACCCTGAAGGAATTGACGCACGAGCGGATGAAGCGGAACGAGGGGCATGGTGTTCTCCAGCTTGGGGTTAACTTCGGGCGTAGGAAATTTCAGCAGCCGTCAGGGCCATGTCCTCGTCCAAGGAGCGGCGCGACGGCAGCCCCATTTTCTTTAACTCGGCATGATAAGAACGGACCGCTTCCTCCGGACTCAAATGCCCGTCCGCCAAACTTCGGAGATGGCGAACAAAAGTCAGCGGGTGTTCGGCATCCTTGATCTTCCGCCCGTAGAGCGCCACCCGAGCCCCGTGCTTTTTGGCTTCATCCAGCAATTTGAACGCATCGTAGGTCGTCCCCGAGCCGCCGCCGAGAATCCCCACCACCAGTTCCGAATCGTAGGCGCAGAGCTCCTCCATCGGACCCGGCCCGAAATAGGGGATCTTGAGAAACTTGGGCCAGTGAGGCCGGGCGATTCCTGCCAGGGTTCGGACCAACATGTCATTCACAAAGCCCGGGACCTCCTCGGCTTTAAGACCACAATCCTCCACATTCGGCGCAAAGACTTCCAAAAAGTAGTCGAAGCCAGCCTCCGCCGCTTCCTGACGAAAAACGCGGAAGGCTTCCAAGGCTTCCAGATCCGCCTCCAGATCATTGTTAAAGGTGATCGAATAAAGTCCCAAATTGACCTTGGGCTTTCCCGTGCGCGGCGCGGTGAGACTGCCATACTGCGCCTCAGCCAGCGTGGTGGTGCGGAACGGACGCGAGGGTCGCGAGCGGTAACGAGCACCCCGGGCCACCCAGACATCAGTCGTATCATTGGCCCGCACCGCCGGAGTCACCGGACTGTCCTCAAACAGATTCTCCCGATGCGCCAACACGCTCATGGTGGAGGTGGAGGCGAGCATGATGTCGAGCAGGTCCGACGCCACCAACTCCCGGATTTGCTCCATGAACGCATCCATCCCTTGATAACCTCCCCCCGCCACAGGTGGATAGCCCGTGCCCGGCGACGCAATCCCCCACGCCATATCGGCATCCCGAGCGTCCGCCAGAATAAACTCCCCTGCCCCGGACCCCGATCGAATGGCCTGCAATTTGATGTCCAAAGATTTCATCACGCTGGGATCGGTATCGCCCGGTCTCGGGGCGAGGGCAGGTTGGCCCGCCCGCCTAACCCTTCAGCCACCCGGGCCGCGATGGTGGCGGCAAACCGCATCCGCCCGACTAGATCCAGGCCGTCCAACAGGGCCGAAGCGTAACCGCCGTGATAAGCATCACCGCAGCCGGTGGTGTCCACCACTCGAGCCGCAATCGCTTCCTGATGGATCACGCCCGAAGCAGTGTGCCCCCAACTGCCGCGCACCCCATCGGTGACGATAAATTGTCCCGGCCCCAGACAAGACAGAGCTCTCAACACCTCCCCCGGTTCATGCCGACCCGTAAGGCGACGGCCCGCTTCAAGCGGCAAAATCAGATGCTCCCCTAGTTCCAGGACAGACTTCAACAGCTCGGGCTCTCCAGCCTCGATATCGACCACCGAGGAAACACCCGCCTCGCGGGCAGCTTCCAGCATGGTTACGGCAGCCTCCAGTTCATACCCGTCCACCAGCACCAAACGGCTGGAAGCCACCGCCGCACGCGGCACATCCGAGGCTTTCAACGACCGATAGCCCCGTAGCGAATAAAAAACCGTCCGCTCTCCGCTGACCGGATCAATCTCCACGACCGCCACCGCCGGGCTGGCCTCCTGATCCTCAATGAAATAATCGGCCAAGACCCCGTGCCGGGCAAACTCCGCCCGGGCAATCCCGCTCAACGTATCGCTCCCCATGCGGGCCACAAAACCCACCTTGTGCCCCAACGCCGCCAACACCGAAGCCGCATTGCCCGCCGGCGCTCCCCCCTGGATCACCAGATCCTCCACCTCATGCTTGCCGCCGTGTTGCACCGCCTCCGGTAAACGCACCAACACATCAACCACGTTGAGGCCCGTAACCAAAACTTCGACCGGAACCAACGCCCTCATTTCCATGATTCTCTCCGACTCAACCCGAAGGGCCCGCCCACGTGATCACACGCAATCTCCTCCACCCCCAGCCAATGGTTGAGCAGGCGCAATTCCTCATGCCAATGACCCCGACCCAGACTCCAGTGGTGATCCAATCCGCGATCAAGTATGGTTCCCATGATGGCCGCAGCGGTGTGGGGTTTGCGCGGCGCCAAGGCACCATAGTTTCCGCGGAACGCCATCGGCGATTCCACAATCTCCCCCTCAAACGCAAACCACTTCCCCGCATCCGGAGATTGATACCGCATCACCGTGACCGGCCCGGTCTCCAGCAGAAACTCCAACATCAACCCCACCGCTGTCTCCGGGTCGGCGTTCTCTAAAATGGAATGCTTTCGTGCCTCATAACGGGTGCCCCGCCGCAGCAGCCGGGTCGGACACGCCCCACAATGCCAAATCCCAATCCGATCCGCTGCCGCATCCAGCACCGATAAATCCATCATCGTCGCCACCGCCGATCCTTCCGACAGAAAATGCAGCGACAGGGAGGAGAGCAGGCCATTCATCTCGCCTTCTTCCGCCGTGCAAAAACCGGCATCGTTCAACATCGACACAGCCCCGTCCGCCGCACAGCCGTATTGGTCAAACAATTCTGGCCAGCTCTTGATCGTGCAGCCGCAGTAACCACGCTCGCCCGCCCAAGCCAGAATCGTTGCCCCCAACCGCAGAGTCTGAAAAATCTGCGCGTCGGGCACATCATTGCGGGCGCAATGAGGCGATTGAACAATCGCGTCCCGCAACGGACGCAGGGCCGCATCGGAAAACCGCTTGCGCCCATCGGCAAAGACCGCCTCCAAGTCCACCCGGTCAAATCTCAGCCCAAACTGGCGCATCACCGCCAGTTCATCCGTCTCCCCGTCATAAAAGGCCGTCACCCGTGAGCCTCCCGCGTGCAGCACCTTGGCACTCCGAAACCGCCCTCGCGCCCGTGCCGATCGGGCAAACCGAATCAACATCGGCCGCGCCGCTTCGCCCACCTCCTGGTGCATCCACACATAGGGAACCTCCATCGCCCGCCACATCCCCAAAATGAAGTTCTGACAGCACAAACTGTTCGCCCTTAGGTTGCCTCCCTGCACATCCGGAAACGACCAGCTCAACACCGGCACCGGATGCTCGATCAACCACCGCCCCAACCGCGACCCAATCTCCCCGGCCGTATACGCCGCATGGAACAGCACCAGCCCCGCGATTCCACCCGCCAACTCCCGATCCAAGAAGGCCAGCAGCGCCTCCGGATCCTCAAACGGCTCCCCGGCATCCACCACCTCAAAGCTCTCTCCCGGAAGCGCCAGCCGCAGCTCTGCCAAAGCCCGTTGATGACCCTCACACGCATCCTTCCAAGGAAAATGAATCCGCACCCCACAACTCACCAACACCAACCGCGAAGGCGCAGGTAACGGCAGCGGCGGCAAAAGATTCGCCAAAGCCTGCTGCGTCACTCCGACGGTCGCGAGCGCAGACGTGCTCATGACCAAACAGGCCAGTGCCAACACCGAGCCAGCATCAACGGTCCAATCTCCACCTCGATTTCCAACCCACCACCCCTACGCCTTCCGGAAACAATCGATCTTGTCATGAAGGAAATCCTTACGAACCAACCACCATGATACAATCTATCCTTCGTGCAATTGATTGCAGAGCCATCTTACTCCTGAATCACCACCCCCCAACCCCGCCCAACCCCCCTCAAAAATCCGAAAGCTCTTCCGACCCCGCCTCCGTCCACCTCGGCGGGACCATCACCCGAAGCGGATGCTCCGCCGCACCGCGATCCCCATGCTTGACCAGCCGATCCACCAACTCCACCAACTCCTGCGCCATCAACTCGACATCCGGTCCCGTGCCTGCCCAACCCGGCGCCACTTCAGGGTCATTCGTCCGATCGGCGGTGACCACAAAAGGTCGCTTCTTCACTCCGGCTTCCCGAATCCACCACATCACCACATCATTATTCGCCACGATCGCCTCCGGCTTGAACCTTCGCAGCCACTGGGCAAACGGACGCTTCCCCACTTCGAACAACCCTTCGGCAGCGTCGGGATCGGGCCACCCAAACACCGAAGTTTCGGCCTGGCCCAACAGCGGCTCATACCGGGTCAACCCCTCAACAAAGATTCTTTTGAACAAATGCTCAGGATCGACATAAACCGCAAACCCAACCCGGCGATATCCCATGCCCACCACTTTCCGCACACACGCCACCAAACCCGCTTCCATATCCCAGCTCAAATGATGAACCGGTTGAGGGTAAATCTCGGTGATCAGCGAACAGAGACAAAACCGCTTCAACAGTTTCAGATCAAAGGGATGAGCATGATGCGTATTAAAAATCACCGCCTGAAACCCCATCGCATCCCATCGCCGGGCGGTCGCGGCATCCACCTGGTGATCGCGTAGAAAAGAATGCTCCAACCGATACCCCCGTTCCGCAAACTTAAGTCCGGCTCGCCGCAAAATCATCTGCGTAACATGCCGTTGAAAATTCGGCTGCGCATGAACCGCCTCGGTCTCTCCAAGGTGTGCCACCATCACCGGAACGGCCAACCCAGCCCGCCCCGCCCGGCTCCGATAGGCGGCTAAAGCGGAAACCATCGGGTCCGCCCGATAACCCAACTTCCTGGCCGCCAACTCAATCCGCCGCCGAGTCGCCTCCTTGACCACAGCCATCCCCCGAAGAGCCCGCGACACCGTCGCCACATCAAACCCGGTGGCCAACGCAACATCCCGAAGCGTCACTCTTTTTGCAACAGCTTGCATTTTCTCGATCTTTTCAAGATTCGTCGCCATCGCAAGCATCATCTCATGAAAACAATCACTCTCGCCTCCTCCTTCCTCATCCTCCTCGCCACCACCGGCTTGTCCCAATTCACTGTCGTCGCCCCCTTCAACCCCAACAACAATGCCACCTCCATCACCTCGACCGGCAGCGAAACCATCAGCCTCTCCGATTTCATCTCCGCCCTCGCTTCAGCCCACGCCTCCGGCACCGGCGGAACCATCAATTTCGACAACGCGACCCTCTCCCTCTCCACGTCCTTCACCGCCTCCTGGGGTCCCTCCAACGCCTACACCCTCAATGTCGGGGCCGGTCTCGGCTTCAACGATCAGCCGACCAACTTCGGCACCTCCACCAACACCACCAATCGCACCCCATCCTCCGGCGGCCAAACCCTCTTTGCCGACGCGCCCTCGGATGGTTCCTTCGTCTTCACCTTCAACCTCTCCGACCAAATCACCCATGCCGGTGGCGTCATGGTCGCCCGCACCGCCTCCACCAATCCCACCTTCCGCGCCCAAGCCCTCTTTTCCGACGGCGTGTCTCCCTACGCCAGTTCCTTCTTTGACATCTCCCCCCTCAATGTGAACAACGAAAACGTCTTCGCCGGCTTTGTCGCCCCGTCCGGCTTCTACATCACCGAACTCCGCTTCTACAACATCAACCCCGGCGAGGGATTCAGGAATTTCGACGACCTCGGGTTCATCAGTGCCATTCCCGAACCGTCCACCACCGGCTTACTCGCCCTCGGCGCCGCCGCCGCCATCTGGCTCCTCCGCCGCCGACGCCCAGAGGAACACGGAAATGGCTAACTGAATCGCCGGCACCGAACTCGACGCAAACGAACCCATCCCCATTCATCCTTTCTAGCTCCCTGCCCCTTGCCCCGCT
>JBDNCR010000390.1:0-2580 GCA_046719555.1 Verrucomicrobiia bacterium
TTCGTCATAGTGGCCAGGATAAAAGCCGATCCACTCGCCGGTTAGGTCGACGGAGGAAGGAATCGGCTCAGGGTTGAGGACAGCCATGGAGGAAAATAGATGGAGATGGGATCTCTGCAACTGGCGGAGGATTGTTTTCTGGATTCGGTCCGGGTAGGGTAACCCGGATGTTTGAGTATCCAAAACGGTATGACGTCATTGTCGCAGGCGCGGGGCATGCCGGGGTCGAGGCCGCGTTAGCGGCGGCGCGGATGGGGTGTGAGACGCTGTTGTTGACGATGAATGTCGACACGGTGGCGCAGATGAGCTGCAATCCGGCGATTGGGGGGTTGGCCAAGGGCCATCTGGTGCGGGAGATCGACGCGTTGGGTGGAGAAATGGGGTTGAACACGGACGCGACCGGAATCCAGTTCCGGATGCTGAATACGAGAAAGGGGCCGGCGGTGCGCGCCCCTCGGGCGCAGGCCGATAAGAAGGCCTATCAATTTCGGATGAAGGCGATGTGCGAGGGGCAACCGCGACTCGATGTGAAGCAAGGGAGTTTGGAGGATCTGCTGGTGGAGGGGGACCGGGTCGTCGGGGTGGTGGCCGGGATGGGGGTTCGGTATTTGGGTCAGGCGGTGATTGTCACCACGGGAACCTTTTTGCGGGCGGTGATGCATATCGGTTTGGAGAACGCCGCGGGTGGGCGGATGGGAGATGGGAGCAGCCGGTTTAGCGATCGGTTGCGCGGTTTGGGTTTTGAGGTGAAGCGGCTGAAAACCGGCACCCCGCCCCGGTTGGCCGGGCGGACAATCGATTTTGGGAAGTGCGCGCCGCAGGCAGGGGATGAACCGCCGAGCGGATTTAGCTTTGTGCCGGAGCGGCTGGTGGGCGGCGAGCGAGAGATTTTTTCGCTGAACCGGTGGGAGGAGGGAGTGTTTCACGTGAAACAGATCCCGTGTTACCTCACCCATACCACGGCTCGAACCGCCGAGATCATTCGGGCAAACCTGGACAAGAGTCCGCTGTATTGCGGAAGAATCGAGGGGGTTGGCCCACGATATTGCCCGTCGTTGGAGGATAAAGTGGTCCGGTTCGCCTCCAAAGAGACCCACCAGGTGTTCCTTGAGCCCGAGGGGCTGCACACCGATGAGTTCTACATCAATGGGTGTTCGACTAGCCTGCCGGTCGAGGTCCAATATGCTTTCCTCCGATCGATCCCCGGTTTGGAGCGGGTCGAAATGATGCGGGCAGGCTATGCGGTCGAATACGATTTCTGCCCACCGCACCAGTTGCACCCAACTCTCGAGACCCGCAGCATCAGCGGCCTCTATTTTGCCGGTCAGATCAATGGGACCAGTGGCTATGAGGAAGCTGCCGCTCAGGGCCTGGTCGCGGGGATCAACGCAGCGCTCAAACTGCGAAACCAAGCGCCGTTCATTCTCGGCCGCCACGAAGCCTACATCGGGGTGTTGATCGATGATTTAATCACCAAAAGCGCCGATGAGCCCTACCGGATGTTCACCTCCCGAGCCGAGCACCGACTTCTGCTCCGCCAAGACAATGCGGATCTCCGGCTTACCCGCCGCGGTGCCGCTCTCGGCTTAGCCGACCGCGAACGCCTCGCCAAGGTCGAGGCGAAAGAGGCCGCCATTGCGAAGCTCAAGGCAGAGCTGGCCGCGGCCCGGGTCGACTCCCGGACCTGCGCCGAGCTCTTACGGATGCCCCAGGTGACTTGGGCGATGCTTCCCGACGCTTTCCAAAATGTGGATCCTGTTGTGCGCGAACATGTTGAAACGGATATCCGCTACGAGGGCTACCTCCGAAGGGAGCTGGAGCAGATCGAGAAACGGCGCGACATCGACGGGCGCCCAATTCCAGAGTGGGTCGATTATCGGGAGGTTCGCGGACTGAAAACCGAGGCCCGGGAGAAATTGCAACGGCATCGCCCGGCGACCTTTGGGCAGGCAGCCCGGATTTCGGGGGTGAACCCGACCGACCTGGCGCTGCTGGCGGTTTGGGTGAAGAAAGGCGAAATGAATTCTAGAAAATAAAAAGCTTGCGCAAAGACCCTAGATATTCTAGAAATTATGAAGAGCGAAGAGGAACGGCTTCGTTCAACCTCCCTCTCGCTGTTTGAGGCAAGCAGGCAGCGAGTTAGTCGGCGGTCCCCTCGGGACCGCCGACGCCTTTTTGGGGGTTGTGTTTTCCCAGGGGAGCCAGGAGTCCGCCACCGGTTCGCCCAATCATTACCGGTTCTAGTTTGTGCCAGGAACCGGGGATTGCCTCCGGGTCCCGGGTGGCTCAGCGCGAATCGCGTCGCTGGAGTTGGCCGACCGAGCGGACCTTGATTTCAAGCGCCCCGTCTTCGGCCTGTTCGACGGTGCCGGTGACCGTGACCTCCACTTGGTTGGCCACCAGCTCGGCCAGCTCGGTGCTCTGGAGCACGACGGCCCCGGTTGGAACGAGGTTGAGGCGAAGGGACCGGCGAGGATCCTTACTGAAGAAGAGGAAACCGACTTCGTAGGCCTGAGGGATTCCGGTGACGGTGACCTCGCGCCCGAGATTTTGTCGGAGGAAATCGAGGTTGGTGGGCGA
>JBDNCR010000391.1:0-2574 GCA_046719555.1 Verrucomicrobiia bacterium
GCGGGTCGACGCCACCTACTGCGGCGCGTCGGGCGACTGCGCCGGCGCGAGCCAGGGGACGACCTGCACCGCGGAGCAGGCCTGCGTGGGCGGTGGCTGCCGCCAGCTGAGCCGCTGCGAGTTCCCGCCCTCGGCCGGCACGGCCGGTGTCACGGCCACCGTGAGCACGGAGGTCGCGGTGGAGGGGGCCCCCGAATTGTTGGAGGAAGAGGTCGGATTTTTTGGCGACGGCGGCTTGTTCAGCGGCGATGTCGGTGGAGGCGGAGAGGGCCAGGGTGAAGCCACGGGGCGCGGGGAAGATTTGGGCCCGAGTGACGATTTGGCGATGGGACCGGTCGAGGGCGTCGGCGAGGCGGAGGAAGGCGGCGGCGCGGCGGATGAGATCTTGGGTGGCAGGGGGCTGGGCGGCGAATTCGGGATGGTCGAGGGTGGGAAGTTTTTTGCGGTGGTAGCGGGCGAGGAGGGCGATGATTTCGATTTGTTCGGGGGTGAAGGTGCGCCAGGGGTGTTCCCGGATCATGGCGGCGGAGTGTTTGTGGTGGGCGCTGCCGTCGGGGGTGCGAACCCAGCCAATGTCGTGGAGGAGGGCGGCCGATTCGAGGAGGCAGGTTTCCGGTCCGGAGAGGCGGTGAAGGTCGGGGCAGGAGGAGATGAGGTCGCGGAGGAGTTTGAAGACGTGGAGGGCGTGGGGCGTGTCGGGCTCGACACGGGTCATGAGGTGCCAGGCTTCGGTGACTTGGGCATTGGCAGGGAAGGGCGGGATGGCTTCCATGACAGACGATGGTTGGGGGTTGCGGGTTTAGTGTGGCACGACTCGGGAGAGCTGCTAGCGATGATTTTCCGATGAATGCTTTACGAGTTACGGTTTGGGGCGAGTTTGTGCACGAAAAAACCAATGAGTTGGTCCGGAAGATTTATCCGGAGGGGATGCATGTGGCGATTGCCGGGGCGTTACAGGAGGAGCCGGGTTGGGAGGTGCGGACGGCGACGTTGGAGGAGCCGGAACATGGGTTAACGGAGGAGGTTTTGGCGGGGACCGATGTGTTGGTGTGGTGGGGGCACTGTGCCCATGAGCAGGTGGCGGATCACGTGGTGGACCGGGTGCAGCGGCGGGTGTTGGAGGGGATGGGGTTGGTGGTGCTGCATAGTGGACATAAGTCGAAGGTGTTTCGGCGGTTGATGGGGACTTCGGGGGATGTGATTTGGCGGGAGGCGGGGGAGAAGGAGCGGTTGTGGGTGTGCAATCCGGGGCATCCAATTTGTCAGGGGTTGGGAGCGTATTTTGAGATCGAGCATGAGGAGATGTATGGCGAGCCGTTCGGGATTCCGAGCCCCGACGAGACGTTGTTGATTAGTTGGTTTGCCGGGGGTGAGGTGTTCCGCTCCGGGGCGACGTGGAAGCGGGGTAATGGGAAGATTTTTTATTTTCGGCCGGGGCATGAGACGTATCCGACCTATTTTCAGGAGGAGGTTCGGCTGGTGCTTCGGAATGGGGTGAGGTGGGCGCGTCCGGAAGGTGGGGTGTGGCGAGGGGGGAGTCCGAATGTGCCGGTGGAGAAGGCTCCCGAGCCGATTCGTGCCCAGGGCGGGTCGGTTCACTAGCCCTGAGGGCGGGGGGATGGATTCGAGGAGCGTTAGCCGCCGAGTTGGGTGCGGTAGGCTTGAGGATTCTTGAGGGTGTCGGCTTGGGCAGGGTCGGAGAGTTTGAGTTTGAAGATCCAACCGGAGCCGTAGGGATCGGTGTTGATGAGGGCGGGGTTGGAGGAGAGGGCGGTGTTGACTTCGACGATTTCGCCGGAGACGGGGGCGTAGATGTCGGAGGCGGCTTTGACCGATTCGACGACGGCGACCGCGGATTTGGCTTGGACGGTGCGCCCGACGGTGGGGAGTTCGACGTAGACGACGTCGGAGAGTTCATGCTGGGCGTGGTCGGTGATGCCGACGGTGCCGAGGTCATCTTCAAGGAGAAGCCATTCGTGGGATTCGGCGTAGCGGAGGTGGTCGGGAATGGTCATGAGGTTCGGCGATAGAGGGGTTTTTTCCGGATGACAATGGGAATCTGGCGTCCGCGGATGTCGAGGTGGAGAGAGGTGCCGGGAACGGCGAGGTCGGACCGGAGGAGGGCGAGGCCGATGCCGGTGCCGAGAGTGGGAGAGGCGGAGCCACTGGTGACGGTGCCGACGGGTTGACCTTCGGAGAGGAGGGGATAGCCGGCGCGGGGCGGTGCGGCATGGCCTTCAACGGTGAAGGCGACGGACCGGCGCGGTGGGCCTTGGTTTCGCTGGAGTTGAAGGGCGTGTTGGCCGAGGAAGGGTTGCGGTTTGTCCCAGGCGATAAATGGGGTCAGGCCAGCTTCGAGTGGGGTGATGTCGGGCCCGAGTTCGTGGCCGTTGAGAGGGAGGCAGGCTTCGAGGCGAAGGGTGTCGCGGGCGCCGAGTCCGGCCGGTAGAAGGCCATGGGGTTGACCGATTTCCAGGAGGTGGTTCCAGAGAGGTTCGGCAAGGTCGGAGGGGAGGATGAGTTCAAAGCCGTCTTCTCCGGTGTAGCCTGTGCGGGCGATCCAGATGAGTTGGT
>JBDNCR010000392.1:0-2562 GCA_046719555.1 Verrucomicrobiia bacterium
CAACCTCAAAAAGAATGTCCTCTTCGCCGTCGGCCACCTCGCCATGACCAACGGAACCCTCTCCCGCGAAGAAGCCGAACTCATCCGCGCCATCGCCGACGTCCTCGGCTGCCCCCTCCCTCCCTTCCTCGCCGACGCCATCCTCTCCCCCAACACGTTTCCCCTTGAAAAACCTACCCCACAGAAATCATAGTCACCCGGATGACCTGCATCCAGCGCGACCACGTCCAGCCCTTCATCACCGCAGACGGCTCGGAAATCCGCGAACTCATGGCCTACCGGAACGCTCCCATCCAGCGCCAAAGCCTCGCTGAAGCCCGACTTGCCCCCGGCCAGGCCACCACCCGCCACTACCACCCTCGCACCGAAGAAATCTACTACCTCCTTCAAGGCACCGGCTCCATGGAACTCAACGGCCACCATCGCCCCGTCGGCCCGGGTGACACCATCGCCATCCCCCCCGGCGCCAAACACCAACTCACCAACACCGGAGCCCAACCTCTCGTCCTGCTCTGTTGCTGCGTCCCCGCCTACGAACACTTCGACACCATCCTATGCGACTGATCCCTCTCGTTGCCCTCATCACCGCCCTCACCCTTCCAACCCTCCCCGAACCCGCCTCGGCCCAGCTCACCCCCGAGCAACACCAACGCCTCATCCGCGCCTCCCAAGACATGGCCCGGCGCGGCATCCGCTACAGCGCCCGCTGGAACCCACCCGGCGAATCCAAACCCTGGATCATGGACTGCTCCAACACCGCACGTTGGATCTACAAATCAGCCCTCGGCAAAGACCTCCCCCGCACCGCCTCCGACCAATTCCACCTCCTCCAACAACAAGGCCGCATCACCCCGGTCCCCCGGCGACGCGACGGCTCCATCGACCTTGACCGCCTCTTCAACTCCCTCCGCTCCGGCGACCTCCTCTTCTGGGAATGGACCTACAACACCAAACGAAACCCGCCCATCACCCACGTCATGATCTACCTCGGCCGCACCGCCAACGGCGTCCATAAAATGTTCGGGGCCAATACCCGCAGCCAAGGCGAACTCTCCGGCACCCGCGGCGGCCCTGACATCTACATCTTTGACCCCCGCAAACCCATGGGCGGCGTCCGCGGACCCCAAGACGGCCGCTTCGTCGCCTTTGGCCGCCCCGGATGACCCCCTTCCACATCCGCGCCGCACGCCCCGAAGACGACGCCGCCCTCTTCCACCTCGTCCGCCTCATCTCGGCCCACCGCGAGTGGCCTCTCCTCCTCCCCGAAGAAGAACTCCAATCTCCGGAAGAACACCGCCAACACATCGAATGGTTCCGCGCCGCTCGCAACCGCGCCCTCCTCATCGCCGAAAACCCCAACGGTGACCTCCTCGGCTACGCCTCCGCCTGCGGCGGCCAATACGCCATCGACCAACTCAACGCCGTCCTCATCGTCGAAGTCAGCCCCCACCACCGCCGCCGCGGCGTCGCCACCAAACTCCTCCATCACCTCGAACGCTGGGCCCGCCACGTCGGCCTGCACCGCCTCGAACTCACCACCCTCATCGACAACGAACCCGCCCGGCACCTCTACGAAAAATGTGGCTTCATCGTCGAAGGCCTCAAACAAGAATCCCGCTTTGTCGCCGGTCGTTTCCGCGACGAACTCCTCTTCGCCAAAATCCTCAACTAACCATGCTCCTCTCCCTCTTCGGCGGCGTCGGCCTCTTCCTCCTCGGCATGACCCTCCTCACCGACGGCCTCAAATCCTTCGCCGGCGACTCCCTGCGCGCCGCCCTCCTCCGCTTCACCGGTCGGCCCGTCACCGCCTTCCTCTCCGGCCTCCTCGCCACCGCTCTCGTCCAATCCTCCAGCGCCACCACCGTCGCCACCATCGGCTTTGTCAGCGCTGGACTCCTCTCCTTTACCCAGTCCATCGGCATCGTCCTCGGCGCCAGCCTCGGCACCACCAGCACCGGCTGGCTGGTCTCCGTCTTCGGCCTCAAACTCTCCATCGCCAAACTCGCCCTCCCCATCATCGGCCTCGGAGCCTTCCTCCGCCTCCTCGGCCGGGGACGCTGGGCTCCGCTTGGCCTCAGCCTCGCCGGCTTCGGTCTCATCTTCATCGGCATCGACCAACTGCAACAAGGCATGGCCGGCCTCAACCAGCACATCGACCTCGCCGCCCTCCCCTCCTCCGGCCTCCTCGGTCACGCCCTCATGATGGCCGCTGGCATCCTCCTCACCATCCTCATGCAATCCTCCAGCGCCGCCGTCGCCACCACCCTCACCGCTCTGCACAGCCACACCATCTCCTTTGAACAAGCCGCCTCCGTCGTCATCGGAGCCGCCGTCGGCACCACCGTCACCGCCGCCCTCGCTGCCATCGGAGCCACCGCCGTCGCCCAACGCACCGCACTCGCCCACATCCTCTTCAACCTCTTCACCGGCATCGTTGCTCTCCTCCTTCTCCCGGCCTTCCTCGCCCTCATCACCTGGGCCAACCAACACCTCGACCTCGCCCCAGGCGCCGTCAGCCTCGCCGCCTTCCACACCCTCTTCATCGCCGTGGGCGTCGCCCTC
>JBDNCR010000393.1:0-2540 GCA_046719555.1 Verrucomicrobiia bacterium
CAGGAACGCTTGAATGCCTGTAGGTCGGATGTCCTCATCCGACAAGGAGCCGACCAACGATCCCAAACCTTCCCACCGCCCCTATCGGGCAGCGTGTCCCCACGCGCCAGCCCCTTTCCCCGCCGCATGGGGACATGCGGCCTACAGAGCTTATTCGATTCGGCGCGAACGCTTAAATCGCTGTAGGTCGGATGTCCTCATCCGACAGGTGGCCGACCGCCAATCCCCAAACCTTCCCACCGCCCCTATCGGGCAGCGTGTCCTCACGCGCCACCCACTTCCCTGCCGCATGAGGACATGCGGCCTACAGTTTTCTAATCCTCTAAAAACTTGCCGGGATTGAGTAACCCCAAGGGATCGAGGGTCTGTTTCAATTGGGCGTGGAGTTGTTTAAGCGGCGGGGAGGCCGCTTGGTCCCACCACCGTTTCTTGGCCAGGCCAATGCCATGCTCACCCGTGATGGTCCCGCCCCACCGCAGCACGGTGGCGAAAAGTTGGTCCAGCGCCCGAACCGTTCGAGGGGCCTGCGCCTGATCCGGCGGAACCATGAGATTGACGTGGATGTTGCCATCCCCGGCATGCCCAAAGCAGGCGACCTGCAGTTGATATTTCTTTTCCAACTTTTCTGCCAAAAGGAAGAGGTCCAAGAGACGTCCGCGCGGCACGGCCACGTCTTCATTGAGTTTAACCAGTCCGGTGGCGCGAAGGCTGGCCGAAAAATCTTTGCGCATATCCCACAGTTTGGCACTCGCAGCATGACCCAAAGCATGATGGAGATGAACAGGACGGCAGGTGGGCAGAAGAGCCAAAAGGTCGCGAAGGTCGGAGGCCACCGCTCCTTTCTGACCATCAATTTCAAGAAGAAGAAGGGCCTCACCCGGAGGAACCTTGGGATTAAAGGCCCGGGCGGCTCGAAGGGTGAGAGGGTCGGCAATCTCCAGGGCAGCCGGCAGAAAACCGGCGGCGAAAATTCGGGCGACGGCCTGGGCCGCCCTGGGTGCGTTGGCAAAGGCGGCCACGATCACCGCACGTTGGGGCGGTTTGGGGATTAGGCGGAGAGTGGCCTCGGTGATGATGCCGAGCAAACCTTCAGAGCCGACAAAGAGGGACACAAGATCAAACCCAGCCTTATTCTTATGGGTCCGTCCGCCGCAACGGAGCAGCGTGCCATCGGCCAGGGCGACCTGAAGCCCGAGCGCGTAGTGCTTGGTCACGCCGTATTTCAGGCAGCGAGGCCCACCGGCGTTGGTGGCGAGGTTGCCGCCGATGGAATTGTCCCGATAGGAAGCCGGATCGGGAGGATAGCTGAAGCCGATGGCTTCGGCTGCGTTTTTAAGGTCCCCCACGTTGACCCCAGGTTGAACGACAGCAACCGCATCCGCGGCGGAAAGGTCAAGAATTCGATTCATGCGCAACAGGGAGACCGCAATTCCCCCGCGCACCGGAACGGCACCGCCGACATAGCCCTTGGCCGCTCCCCGAGGGGTCACCGGGATGCGGTATCGAGAAGCAATCCGGAGGATCGCCGCGACCTGGGCAGGCGTTTTGGGAAGGGCCACGGCCTCGGGAAGAGCCCGGGCGAACCAGGCATCCCCACTGTGCGCCGCAAGGGTGTCGGCATCCGTGCGAAGGGCTTGGGCCGGGAGGGCCTGACGAAGCTCACGGAGCCAGCGGGGATCGGACGTCTTCACGGGTGAGGATCGGCCCGGGAGACAAACTCACGGGCAAAATTCCGGTAAGCGAGGGCCCCCACACCGTTCGGGTCGTATTCGAAGATGGTCTGTCCAAAGGAAGGGGCTTCGGCCAGCCGAATGCTGCGGGCAATCACCGTTTGAAAAACTTTGTCCGGAAGGTGTTGCTGAACTTCGTTCACCACCTGCTCGCTGAGCCGAGTGCGGGCGTCATACATCGTCATCAGGACCCCGATGATCCGCAGCGAACGGTTCTGACCCTCCTCTCGCATCCGATCGATGAGAGCAAGGATTTTGGAAACGCCTTCGAGCGCAAAATACTCGCACTGGACCGGGATGATGAGCGCATCGGCAGCAGCCAACGCGTTGGTCATCAAGATCCCCAGGGAGGGAGGGCAATCGAGGATCGCAAACTGAAAGGTGGCATCGGTGCGGAGCGGGTCCAGCGTCTGGCGAAGCCGCTGCACCGGCTCCGGCGTGCGGGCAATCTCCACTTCGCACCCTGCGAGGTCAATCTCGGCCGGGATGGCAAAGAGGTTGGGATCGCGCGTTGGCTGAAGAAGCGAACTGGGCGACACGCCATCGACCAGAGCTCCGTAAAGGCTGGCCCCTTCGACCTTTTCAAGGCCAAGGTGAGAGGTCGCATTCCCCTGGGGATCGAGGTCGATGAGCAAGGTTTTGCGGCCAAGGGAAGCAAGGGCAGCGGAGAGGTTGACCGCCGTGGTGGTTTTTCCAACGCCGCCTTTCTGGTTGATGACCGCCACGATTTGCATGGAACAAACAGCATCCCGTTTTTGTCGGGAGTTGTCGAGTGCCGGGGTGACGCCGCACAGAGACCTCCAGCCGACC
>JBDNCR010000394.1:0-2540 GCA_046719555.1 Verrucomicrobiia bacterium
GGGGTCGGCAGCAACCGTGGGTGGAGGGGGTTGGAAAGATTTGAGGATGGAGAGGGGTCTGCCCGCGGAGCTTCCCGGGGTGTAGATGGCAAATTCGGCAGCTTGGCGAAGGGCACGGATACGGTCGGGAGTTTGGCCCCAAGCGGCCAGGCCTTCTTTCCAGCGGGTGGCTTGGCGTTCGGCGTAAGTGTCGGGGTCGAGGCCGGCGCGGCGAGCTTCATCTTCGCTAATCCAAGGCCGAAAGTCGGCGGGGGCGAGGTCGGGGAAGGTGAGGAGAAGGTTGCCGAGGTCGCCTTTCGGATCGATGATGAGGGCGGGGATTCCGTCGAGGGCTGCTTCTTCGAGGAGGGCGAGGCAGAGGCCGGTTTTTCCGGAGCCGGTCATGCCGACGCAGACGGCATGGGTGGTGAGGTGGCGGGAGTCGTAGAGGAGGAGGGGGCCAGGTGAATCGGCTTCTAGAGTTCGACCCAGGTAGAAGAGGCCGAGTTTTTCGAAGGTCTGCGGGTCGGGAAGTTCCATGGTGGAGAGGGTGACACCAGGTTAAAGAGTTTCAAGATGGTGCTGAGCCCTGGCGAGAGGGGTGAGCGGATGGGTTTGTTGAGAGGGTGGGAGAGGGGCCGGTCAGGTTAACCTGAGGCGGCGTTCCCATCGTCGATCAGGCGGGCACCTTCGAGGACGACGTGTTGCCAGTGGGTTTTGATGGTTTGGACCACCGGCGGGTGTTCTTCGATGAATTGGAATTCGCAGCGGCCCCAAGAGAGCATTTTGTAGCAGGCTTCTTCGGCAACGAGAGAGCCGCATTCGGCATGGATGAGGACGCCGACGTTGAGGTAGACGGAGCCGGTTTCGCCGGAGCCGAGGTCGGTGACTTCAATTTTACCGGCCCAGTTGTTGAGGGTGAGCATCTGGATGAGGTCGGAGAGGCGGAGGGTGGAGAGATAGCCGAGGGCGTTGCGTTTGGGTTGGGAGATGCCCTGGGTCTTGCGGGGAAGAATGGGTTGGTTGTTGGGTGAAGAGGCCGCTTCGTTTTGAAGGTCGGTGATCAGGCGCGTGACCATGGAACGGACCTCTTCGATTTTGACTGGCTTGGGGGCGAAGATGGTGTGGGTGGCTTCCCAAAGGGAGCCGAACATGGCTTTGGACTGGTGGGAGCCGAGAACAACCATGGCGGGCGGACCGAATTTGCGCGTGAGGTTGGTGAAGAGTCGGAGGAATGCGGGTCCGGGGGAGTCGGGGTCGACAACGAGGATGTCGAAGGGTTGTTCGGGGACGGAGTCGAGGTCTCCGATAAGGTGGACGGAGACATGGGGGATCGCGCTCAAGCTGAGCTCGTACCATTCGGCGGCTGATGTCGGCCAGATTGCGAGGCCAATCCTCATATTAAGGGTTAAGCAGTTGATGTGCCGGAAGTTGGAGTTGGGCATGAAAAATGCTAAAGGGGCGTCGGGGGCAATTGTGAGTTGAGTGAGGGGACTTGATTTGGGGTGATTGAGGGGGTGAGGTTGGGTTAGATGTTGGGAATGATGCGTGGAGGTGGCGGGTGAAAGTTGGGGTTGGTTTGGGGGCGAATTTGGGAGATCGGGAGGGGGCGTTGCGGGAGGCGGTAGCTTGGTTGCGAAGTTTGGATCCGGGGGTGAAGGTGTCGGGTTTTTATGAGAGTGAACCGATGGATTGTCCGGAGGGTTCGCCGCGGTTTGTGAATGCGGTGGCCGAGTTGGAGTTTGAGGGGGATTTGGAGGATTTATTGGGGAGGATGCAGGGTTGGGAGCGGGCGATGGGACGGCCCGAGGTGAGGGAACGAAATGCGCCGAGGCCGCTGGACATGGACCTGCTTTATGCAGAGGATCGGGTGATGGTGACGGAGAATTTGATCTTGCCACATCCGCGTTTGGGGGAGCGGGTGTTTGTGTTACAGCCCTTGGCGGAAATTTGTCCTGATCGGGTGATTCCGGGTTTGGGGGGGCGGACGGTGGTGGAGTTGTTGCAGGAGCTGGTTGGGAAAGGGGAGAGGTTGTGTCGGCGGATCGGGTAACGGTGGCGGAGGTCCGGAGGTGGCCCAAAGGGCGGCCCCTTTTGGCGATGACGGCATATGATGTTGTGTTTGCTCGTCTGGCAGATGAGGGTGGTGCGGATCTGTTGCATGTGGGGGATACGTTGGCGATTGCGGTGCTGGGGTTTGGGAGCACGGTGTCGGCGACGATGGAGGATATGGTGCGGCATACGGGGGCGGTGTCACGGGGACGGTGCCGGGCGTTGATTACGGCGGATTTACCGGCGGGAGCTTATGCGACGGCGGATGTGGCGGTGGCCAATGCGCGGCGGTTGTTGGAGGCGGGTGCGGATGCGGTGAAGTTGGAGGGGGGACGTTCGGTGCGGGCGCAGGTGGAGGCGCTACGTGAGGCGGGGATTGAGGTGCAGGGTCATATTGGCTTGTTGCCGCAGTTTGCGGTGGGGCCGGAGGGTTTTCGGAAGAAGGGTCGAACGGGGGAGGAGGTGGAGAGTTTGTTGGCGGACGCGATGTTTTTGGAGGAGGCGGGGGC
>JBDNCR010000395.1:0-2538 GCA_046719555.1 Verrucomicrobiia bacterium
CGCAGCTAAGTCACACGGAATCCGAACCACAAATCCCGTGTGACTCAATCGAAGCATCGGATGACCGTCGACTGTTACCGAAACCGCCGACCCATTCCAACTGCCAGGCTTGACCAGGATCTCCCGCCCTGGCCGATCGGTCGTGAACTGATACCGATGGGTGACGCCACGGCAATAAAAGGGCAAACCCTCCTCAGCCCAGGCCTTCCCCGTCAGCGGGCGACTCGGCTCCAGTCGGAAGCCGGCGCTCACGGGAACCAGCGCAAAATCTCCCAAGACGTAAACCGGCATAATCTCCGCCAGCGGATGCATCGGTTTGATCTCGAGCCGCAAAATATTCTCCCCTGGATGAACCAGTTGGCCAATTGGAAAGGCCCGCACATTCTCATCCCACCACCGACGTCCAGCAACGGTCGGAAACTCCCTTCCATTCAACGTCGCCCGATAGAGCCAAGGCCGTTCAAACGCAATCTCCAACCCCGCCATGGCCTCGTGCAAATCACCGACCTGAAAACGGTAGGTGACCGCAAAGCCCGAGTCGGCCCCAAACGGATGCTCAAGGAAAACCTTTTTGAACTGGATGGATACATTCCACGGGTTATGGGGAAAGCCATGTTCCTGCCAACAAATCCGATCGGCCCTTGTGGTGTTAATCCCGGCGAAGCGTCGCGTTGGCAATTCCAAGTCACAGTAATCGATGACACACACATTCGGCTCATCCCGGCTCACTCCGATTTCCTGAAGCTCCACACCCCAGCGGGGCCATTCCCGAATATCAATCAACGACGAGCTTGCCTCGGGGCGAATCCACCAAAGATGATGGAGACTTGGCCCCATTCGAAAGGGGAGCCTTAGCTTTCCATCCACAGGTCGGGCGGGAAGTTCTCCTAACCTTCCGGTGAAGGTCTCCATGTTCGTCACCCGTCCCCCCTCCACCTCAATCTCTCCCTCCAACATCGCCTGCCAAGGATTGGCGATAAACAACAGGTTCGAACCATCGTCCAACCCTCGCCACGCCCAGACCAAACCCTTCGGTAAGCTACCACCACCGGGCGCCGAAAAACGGGGCGGCACGTCAGCCCGCACCGCAGCCACCAGAGCTTCCAAGCTTGAATGATGGATCCATTGCCCAATCGCTTTCACCAGACGCTCATCCCCCGGGCCCGGACGCCTTCCGTCCAACCGCTCCGGACCGGCCCCATAAAGGTGAACCCGTCCTCCTGCCTCGATCCAGCGTTCCAAAAGGGCCAAGGTTTCCGGACGAATCGTCTCCATCATCGGCGGCACCACCACACACCGATACCGGGCCTGGCCAATTCGTAACTCCTGCCCTTCCACCGAACCCAGTTCCTCAAGAATCCATTCGTCCCCCAAATCAAAATCGACCTGGCTAAAATACAAATCTTCCAGCAACGCGGTTTGACTCCTCAACGCCGCTTTCCGCCACGCTGCCGCCGCCGCACCTGCCGCTCCTCCCCCAAACTGCGTTGGCAAAGAATACATCCAAGCCGACCCCGTCGGTTGAAACACCAGCACCCGATTCTGCTCCGCCCCCGCCGACAACGCCGCTGACACTCGGGCATCGTGGTCGGCCTGCATCCGATACGAACCCCACCAAGGACTGTGATCCGATAATGTATGCGGCCAGTCATATTTCCTCGCCCCGGCCAGCGTTTGGTGACTTAGGTGGGGATTGACCAGATTCACTCCCAGCGCCAGCGCATAATCGGTCAGCCGTTTGAACCCATCCACCCCCATGTCGTAGCCTCCGCCCCCTGTGGTCTCACACAAGATTCTCTCCCGGCCCAACTGATTGGCCACGCTGCGGCATTCCTTCAAATTCAGAAAAAATAGCCCATTCGCTCCTGGCTCCTCCGGGCGAAACTGGAACCCGAGCAAATCGGTTCCCGGCGCATGCATCCATCGTTGACTGACCATGTTGTTGGGCTGACCGGCCATGTTTGGCCAATGGTGCTCATTGAAGTGCCCGGTAAACTCCAGCCCATTCGCCTCGCACCAATCGTGCATCGGCCTCAAAAAATGGGTGATCCATAACCGCTGCAACGTCTCGAAGTAATCATACCGAACCCCCCCAGCGGCCTCGCCCACCACCAAAAATGCTTCCAGATGCCCTTCCAACGAATATCCGTGATCCCGGCGGAACTCGGTCAGAAAATGGTGACTTGCATGCAGCCCGGTGGTCGCCAGCGAAGGTTCATCGGCAAACGCATAGCGGATCACCCCGCCAAAATCGTTGCGGAACCGTTCCGCATACCGCGCGTGTGTGGTTCGCAAGAAAAGATCGGTGGTTCCCGGACGAACCAAATCAACCAACGTAAATCCCGCCGTCCACAAGCGGTTTCTGTCCTGGTCCCAGTGCAAGACCACCAACGACTCCTCCCGGCCTCGTGTCTCGGCCTCCTCCGGCCCCACCCCAATGGCTGATCGCCCATCGGGAGAGACCGCATAGACTCCCAACACCTCCTCCCGAGCCGCCACCGGCACCCCTGGCGGGTAGAGGGTCGCCCCGATAAATCG
>JBDNCR010000396.1:0-2534 GCA_046719555.1 Verrucomicrobiia bacterium
AGTTTTCTTGGGGGAGGATGGGGGGGATGGGGGTGTCAAGGTTGAGTTGGCGGAAGCCAGCTTGGTAGGCGGCGGTGGGTCCGGCGAGGTTTTCTTGGTTGAGGTAGGCGAGGGTGGAGAGGAGAACGGTGACTTCGCCAAGGACCGGGATGAGGGTGTGGTGATGGACGGGGATGGGGGTGTGGCCGTGGAAGTAGGCGTCGAGGTGGCGGATGAGGAGTTTGTCGAGAACGTATTCGAAGAGGGAAATGGTTCCATCGGCCTCGATGAGGCTTTGGAGGGTCTGGCGGAAGGCGTTGAATTGGCATGGGGCCAGGGAGCGGAGGGCGGGAAGGCAGAGGTCGATGAGGGAGAGTCGAAGGTTGGAGGGCAGGGAGTCGATGGAGGTGGAGAGGCGGTCCATTTCGTGGTGGATGCCGGTGAAGATGTCTGGATCGATGTGGGCGAAGAGGTCGGGTCGTTGATCGGGTTCGTCGGCGGTGAGGAGAAGAAAGACGATGGCACAGGCCGAGAGGGGTTCGTTGAGGGCTTGGCGGAGTTGGGGGGTGAGGGCCCGGCGGAGCCGGTCGAGGTGGTCGGTGACGCTTTGGTGAGAGACGAGGGGGGAGGGAGGTGCTGCGGCGGCGGCGACGGCGAGGGCAGCGATGGTGCCTTGGGCGCGTTCAGGGGAGGAGGAGGCGGCGAGGAGTTGGAGGACGCGGTCAGGATCTTGGTCCGGGAAGGTGAGGGTGCCGGTGAGGCCGGAGCTTGGTGAGCCGTCGGAGGGCACGGGTGGAGGGGCGGTGTCGGTGACTTTGGGGAAGGTGCCGGTGAAGGAGGGGTCGAGGAGGCGGATTCGTTTGGCGAGGGGGGGGTGAGTGGCGAAGAGGTTGAACCAGCTGGAGCCGAGGCCATCTCCAAAGAAGAAGTGGCTGGCTTCACGGGATTGGGGATGGCCGATTTTGGAGCCGTGGGTCCAACCGCCGATTTTTTTGAGGGCGTTGCCGATGCCGTCGGGGTTGCGGGTGAATTGGACGGCGGCGGCGTCCGCGAGGAATTCGCGTTGGCGGGAGATGGCGGCTTTGATGAGGTTGGCGAAGAAGACGCCAATCATGCCGATGAGCACGAGGGTGGCACCAACCCCGATGATGCCGAGGAGGATTCCCGGGTGGATCACCCCTCCCTTGCGGTCGCGGTTGCGGCCGGAGTGGAGGATCATGTGTCCGGGGAGGCGGAGGATGAGGTAGCCGGCCATGGCGATGAAGAGGATGCCGTGGGCGAGGCAGGTGAGGCGCATGTTGAGGGCCATGTCGCCGTTGAGGATGTGGCTAAATTCGTGGGCGATGACGCCTTGGAGTTCGTCGCGGGAGAGGAGGTGGATACAGCCGCGGGTGACGCCGATGGCGGCATCGGAGGTGTCGTGTCCAGCGGCGAAGGCGTTGATGCCGTGTTCCTGTTCGAGGACGTAGACTGGGGGGACCGGAGTGCCGGAGGCGATGGCCATTTCCTCGACGACGTTGAGGAGGCGGCGTTCTTCGGGATCGGCGGTTTGGGTGGAGACGAGTTTACCGCCGAGCATTTCGGCAACGGCCCGGCCGCCTTTGGCGAGTTGGAAGGTTTTGATGCTGGAACCGAGGGTGATGGTGAGGGCGGTAAGGACGGTGACGAGGAGGAAGAGATCGGCATCCCACCAGGTGAGCGGGTCGGAGGTGGCGGGGTTGAGGAGGACGAGGGCGGCGGCGAGGTAGATGGCGGCGATGATGGCGAAGACGGCGAGGATGAAGTAGATGAGGAGGCGTCGGGTTTTTTTCCGTGCGCTTTCTTGGCGCTCAAAAAAATCGAGCATGGCCGAGTGCGGGCCCAGGCTCAGGTGAACTGGACTTTGGGGGCTTCGCGTTGACCTGGGTCGGAGACTTCAAAGAGGAGGGCGCGGCCGAAGTTGAACATGCGGGCGATGAGGCCGGCGGGAAAGATTTCAATGGCGGTGTTATAGGTCATGACGGCGTCGTTGTAGGCTTGGCGGGCGAAGGCGATTTTGTTTTCGGTGGAGGTGAGTTCTTCGGAGAGTTGCATCATGTTCTGGTTGGCTTTGAGGTCGGGATAGGCTTCGACGACGGCGAAGAGTCGGCCGAGGGCGCCGGTGAGGCCGGCTTCGGCGGTGACGAGGCCTTGCATGGCGGGGGTGTCTGAGGGGTTGCCGCCGACCCGTTGGGAGGCGGAGGCGGCCTGATTGCGGGCGGCGATGACGGCTTCGAGGGTTTCGCGTTCGTGTTTGATGTAGCCTTTGGCGATTTCGACGAGGTTGGGGATGAGGTCGTAGCGGCGTTTGAGCTGGACATCAATTTGGGAGAAGGCGTTTTGGAAGCGGTTGCGGAGTTGGACAAAACGGTTGTAGACGCCGATGCCCCAGATGGCGGTGATGAGGGCGACGAGGAGGAGGAGTCCGAAGAGGCCGAGGAGAATGGCGAGGATGAAGGAGGCGACCATGCGGTGAGGTTGGCGGGTTGGAGGTTTTTAGCAAGTCTGGAAGGGTCGGGGGCGAGGGGGTTCAGAGG
>JBDNCR010000397.1:0-2514 GCA_046719555.1 Verrucomicrobiia bacterium
GGAAGCGCCTCAACGCGAATTGAAACTTCCCATCCGCCGATCGGGCAAAAAACTCGGCCGGAACGACCCCTGCCCGATCGATCCGTCCAAAAAGTTCAAGCAATGTTGTGGGGCCCGAGGCGAGAAAGTCTGCCTCCGAGCCGGCCCTGACTAACGCCCCCCACCTCTCCTTCCCCAGGGCTTTGAAACGCAAGAAGTTGCGTTTTCGGTCAACCCGCCATCGTTAGACTCCGCCGGGGTTGGCACGGAGGGTGCTCCTCGATCGTTCCCCGGATCCGTGGTCGGACCGGGGCAAATTCAAACCAAGGAGTAGTACATGATCAAATCATGGAAGAAGCTGACTCTAGCGCTGCTTGCGGGTGCTCTGGTCGCTTCCATTTCGGGCGGGTCCCCCGCATGGGCCCAAGACGAAACCGAGACGGTGACCGAGACAGTGGCGGCCGCCGTCGTCGAAACCCCTCCGGCTGAGGAGGCCGCAGAAGAGGAAGAACCCCCACCCTATGAAACGGTGGAAGCCTTCCTCGAAGCGCCGATCCTCTACCCGAAATTCGTCACCGACAACCTGTGGATTCTCATCGCGGCCTTCCTGGTGTTCACCATGCACCTCGGCTTCGCCACGTTGGAAAGCGGTCTGACCCAATCCAAAAACACGGTTAATGTTCTCTTCAAGAACCTTTTCGTCGTTTCGATCGGGATCCTGACCTACGCCTTCTGCGGATTCAACCTCATGTATCCGGGCGATTTCAACGGTTGGCTCGGATTCGGCGGGTTCGGCATTCCCAACGTCATTCCCGAAGATGGTGAAACCCTCTTCGGCCTGACCACCCCGGTAGGCTACGAACTGGATATGACCGTCTGGACCGACTTCATCTTCCAGGCAATGTTCGCTGCCACCGCGGCCACGATTGTGTCCGGTGCAGTTGCCGAACGGATCAAGCTCGGCTCCTTCATGCTCTTCGCGACCCTCCTGGTCGCCATCTCCTACCCGATCACTGGTTCCTGGAAATGGGGCGGTGGCTGGCTCGACCAAATGGGCTTCTATGACTTCGCCGGATCGACCATCGTTCACGGCGTCGGCGGCGCGGCGGCATTGGCCTGTGTCATCTTGCTTGGACCCCGTCGCGGTAAATATCTGCCCGATGGCAAAGTTCGTCCGATCCTTGGACATTCCATGCCCTTGGCCACCATTGGGGTCTTCCTCCTCTGGCTCGGCTGGTTCGGCTTCAACGGCGGCTCGGTTCTGTCTGCCGATCCCAATTTGGTCTCCTTCGTCTTTGTGACGACGGCGATTGCGGCGGCCTCCGGAGCGGTTGCCTCCATGTTCACCGCCTGGATTCTCCTCAAAAAGCCGGACCTCTCCATGGCCCTCAACGGCGTGTTGGCCGGTTTGGTGGGGATCACCGCCGGAGCCGACTCCGTCAGTGTCATGAGTGCCGTGATCATCGGCATCATCGCCGGCATCCTGGTGGTCATCTCGATCCTCTTCCTCGACAAGATCAAGATTGACGATCCGGTCGGGGCGATCTCCGTTCACGGCACCTGCGGTGTCTGGGGAACCTTGGCGGTCGGCATCTTTGGGCTCAGCGAGGACTTCTCGTTCATGACCCAGTTGATCGGCACCGTCTCCATCCTCCTCTTCACCTTCGTGTTCTCGCTCGTCGTCTTCGGCATCATCAAGGCCATCTTCGGCGTGCGTGTCAGCGAAGAAGAAGAAGTCGAGGGTCTCGACATCGGTGAACATGGCCAGGAGGCCTATCCGGACTTTCAACCGGTGAGCAAAAGCTAATTGAAATCCGTCACCCAACCGGGCACCGTGGCAGGTGCCCGGCGGTGATGGGCAAAGGAGAACACTATGGCTGTTAAAAAAATCGAAGCGGTAATCAAACCGTTTAAGTTGGAAGAAGTGAAGGAAGCCCTGACCGAAATCGGGATCGAAGGGTTAACCGTGAGCGAAGTCAAAGGTTTCGGACGCCAAAAAGGCCACACCGAAATCTATCGTGGCTCCGAATACACCGTGGACTTTCTCCCCAAAGTCAAAGTCGAGGTCGTCCTCGCCGAGTCTTTGGTCGAGAAAGCCATTGAAACGATCGTCAAGGCGGCCAAAACCGGCAAAATCGGGGATGGCAAAATCTTCGTCCTTCCGGTCGAAGACGCCGTTCGGATTCGCACGGAAGAAAAAGGCGAGAAAGCCGTTTAACCTTCCCCGGCCTACCTGCCGGACTCTCTTCAGCGGAGCCCCTCATCGGGCTCCGCTTTTTTTACCGCTCAGGCACCGCACGGCCGTCGATCAGCCCTTTCGACTCCAGGTGCCCGGCTTTCAATACCAATTCGGGCGGGGGCCAGGCCGGAAACCGGGAGCGGGACCTTGGCCAGGAGATTCTGATGAAACTCCGGGCGAGGTCGGCGCCTTCGCCGCCTCTGCAAGCACCTTTGGAATGAGACCCTCGGGAATGAGGTTCGGTGAACCTTGCCACGCGACGTTCCCCGAGGCATCCACCAGAACGCAAAAAGGGA
>JBDNCR010000398.1:0-2511 GCA_046719555.1 Verrucomicrobiia bacterium
GCAAGTGCTGGTTTGGCACCGGATGGAGCCGGAGCGGTTGAGCCCGAGGGTGGTGCAAATTCTGGAGAGCCCGGATACCGATTTGTATGTGAGCCTGGTCGCTTTTTGGGAATTGGCCCTGAAAGAGTCGAATGGAAAATTGGAGATTCCGGGCGGTGTGGACGGAATCCATGCCGACTGGTTGTCGATCGCCGATGGACCGCCCCTGGCCTTGGATTGGCGGCATATTGAACGGGTGAAACAACTTCCCTGCATTCATCGCGATCCGTTCGACCGGATGTTGGTGGCGCAGGCGTTGGTGGAGAAGATGGCCATCATCACGAACGACCCCAACATCGCGAAATATCCCGGCGTCCACGCCGTTTGGTAATGTCGAAACCGATCATTGAAGTCCGCAATCTGGGGAAGAGATACCGTCTCGGCCAGATCGGCGTGACCACGCTCAGAAACGAGGTGAAGGAATGGTTCCGTCGTGGGCAGACGAGCCCTGGGGACCAGACAGCGTCCGATTTCTGGGCTTTGAGGGATGTGTCGTTCGAAGTGCAGCCGGGAGAAGTGCTAGGGATTATTGGCCGCAACGGGGCGGGTAAATCGACGTTGTTAAAAATTCTTAGCCGGATCACCGAGCCGACGGAGGGTGAAGCGGTTTTGCGGGGTCGGGTGGCTAGTCTCTTGGAGGTGGGAACGGGATTCCATCCTGAACTGACCGGGCGGGAAAACGTCTATCTCAACGGAACGATCCTCGGCATGAAAAAGCGGGAGATCGACGCCCGCTTTGATGAAATTGTCGATTTTGCCGAGATGGGACCGTTCATTGATACGCCGGTGAAGCGGTATTCATCAGGGCAGAGCGTGCGGCTTGGTTTTGCGGTGGCGGCGCATCTGGAGGCGGAGATTCTGGTGATTGATGAGGTGTTGGCCGTGGGGGACTACGCATTTCAGCGGAAGTGCGTTCAACAGATTCAATCTCATGGAGAGAACAAAACCGTGATCATTGTCAGTCACGTGATGCCGACTCTGATGCGTTTATGTCCGAAAGTGATCTGGTTGGAACACGGAAGGATTCGCAGGTTTGGACCGACCATGGAGACGGCGCAGGCTTACATGAATGAGTCGGTGGCGACGGGAGGTGCGGATTGGCAAGATGTGGAGATGACGCCGAGACATGAAGGGCGTGGAAGTATGCGAGTGGTCCGAGTTCGCATGGGTGGCGGCGAGGGGGGAGGTCGTGGGGTGTCGGCCGGTCAGCCGATTGTGGTGGAGGTGGAAGTTCAGGCATCGCGATATACGGATGTTTTTGAAGTGGGAGCGACGGTAAAAACGGCTAATGACGAGCCGTTGTTCACTTGTTCTTCCCTTGATTCAGGGGAGCATTTTAAGGTTGAGCCCGGTCGTCATCGTTTTCGGCTGACGGTTTCACCCAACTTTTTGAATCCAGGGATGTATCTTCTGCAACTGGGCATAACTTGTGAAACCCTTGAAGATGTGCTGCCGATGGCTGGACGATTTGAGGTGTTGCCCTCAGAGCAATCGACAAAGAATCGGATCGATCGACTTCCCGGTTGGCTTTGTCTGCCTCACCGTTGGGAGAAGGTTTGACGTCACCAGCTGTGAACGGTTTAGGGTCTTCCCGGCCGCTTTTGGTTTATCAGGCTCCTTGGAACTGGGACTTTCTGAGAAACCGATCCCAACCTTTGGCCGAGGCGTTGGCCTCGAGGGTGGATGTCGTCTATGTGGATTGTGGGGAGCTTTCAAGTCCGTCACCTGATTTCCTGACAAGAGGTTGGCGACGATGGCTTGGGCATAAAGCCGAGCGGAGCGCTAGGCCGTTTCAACAGAGGCTCCAGCCCGGCCTAGTTCGCTGGAGCTGGAGAAAAGAGGAGGGAGCCGATGTCTGGAAGACTACCAGGCACGACCGATCGGTGGAGGAGTGGAAGGACTTGAGACAGACCATTTCCAAGGAGCAGCGAAAAGGTCGGTCGATCTGGCTGATGAGTTCCCGTCCGGCAGCCCGAACACTTTTGGAAATGGTCTCTTGGGATCTGGTCTGTTTTGATCTTGAGGATTTCTGGCCGGATCTGGTTTGGTTTGAATCGGTGGGTCTCGAGTCGTGTCGGCGCCTTTTAGAGGGTGCTGATCTGGTGACCGCAAATGGGATGGTGTCAGCACAGCGGGTGAGGGAGTTTTTTGGCGTGAATGCCCTTAATCTACCAAATGGTGTGGATCGAAAACTAATCGAGGAGTTGGAAGAACCTGGGCCAAGGGCGCCATGGTTATTGGAGGGTGGGCCTCATGCCGTGTTTCTGGGCATGATCAATGATCGGATGGATTTAGACCTGTTGTTGAGGCTAGCCAAGGCTGCGTCCCGATGGAACTTTTGGTTGGTGGGTCCGGTGGAACTGCCCTCGGACCGGATCGGGTTATGGAACCAGCTGCTGGCACATCCGTCTTGCCATCATGTGCCGCGAGTGCCTCATCACGAGGTTCCGGCCATTCTCCGCGGCGCGGATG
>JBDNCR010000399.1:0-2506 GCA_046719555.1 Verrucomicrobiia bacterium
AGCCTTCCATGATGTCCAGCATGGCGTGAAGCTGTTGCAACGGGTCCCCGGCATCCTCCGCCCAGGCTTTGGAATACTCCCGCGTGCCCATGGCACTCCACCACTCGATCACCGCCAGTCCCAGCGCGTCCTTGTCCTCAAAGTGGTGGAAGAAGGCACCCTTGGTCACCCCGGCCTCCGCGCAAATCGCATCCACCCCGGTGGCATGATAACCATGCCGAAGAATCAGTCCGACCGCCGCCGTCACCAGCTTTTCGCGGGTCGCCGCCGGATCGCGTTTCGCTCTTGGCATACCAACCAGTCTGTATTATAAGCTGGAGCCGGTCAACCCTTTTCGGGGCTTGACGAGGCCAACGGATATCCGCGGGAGGTCTGCTTCAGGCCAAGTTGTGGGGTCCGCCTCAACCGTTCCGCCTTTTCTCTCACGTGCTCGCGTGGTCTCCGAGGCTCACCTGGGAGGTGGGGGATCGTCGAGGGCCTTTTCGTTGAGCCGTGGCGTTAAGGGGAGGGTATGATTTCGCCATCGGGGCCGATTTCGCCATCGACCCAGGAGATGGGTGCGGGAGAGAGATGGTGGAGGAAGCTCGAGCCGTAACGTTTGGTTCGGATGCGGGGGTCGAGGATGATGATGTAGCCGGTGTCGGTTTTGGTGCGGATGAGGCGGCCGACACCTTGGCGAAATTTAAGAATGGCTTCAGGCAAGGAGTAATGGGTAAAGGGGCTGCGGCCCTCGGCTTCCAGGGCTTCACATTTGGCTTGGACCACGGGGTTATCTGGATGGGGAAAGGGAAGGCGGGTGATGATGACGCTGCTCAGGCTTGGGCCGGGGACATCGACTCCTTGCCAGAAGCTGTCGGTTCCAAGAAGGACGGAATTGAGGTCGTCTTTGAAGGTTTGCAGGAGGGATTCGCGGGAGGTGACACCGTCTTGGGCGAGGAGGGTGATGTCGCGGTCTCGGGCCCAGGGAGCAAGGACTTGAGCGGTTTTGATTAAGGTGTCCTTGCGGGTGAAGAGGATGAGGGCTTTACCGTGGGTTTGGTTGAGGAAGTAGCGGATCCAGGAGTAGAGGGCGGCCTCATGTTCGGGGGAATCGGGGGCGGGAATGTTTCGGGGGATGAGGACTTTCATTTGCCTGGCGAGGTCAAAGGGGGAGTCGAGTTGCAGGGGTTTGGCTTCGTCGGCACCGATACGATTTTGGATGTAGCTTAGATCGTTCCCGGAGGAGAGGGTGGCGCTGGTGAGGATGGCGCTGCGACCGGAGCCAAAGAGAAGGGTGCGGAGGGGACCGGCGAGATTAATCGGGGCGGCGTTGAGTTCGAAGTTGGAGGGGTGTTTGGCGGACCGGGAAACCCAGTAAACATGGTCGTCAAATTTTTGGGCGACTAAGTGGGCGAGATCGTTGCGTTGATTGAGGAGTCTTCGGGCGGCTTCCCTCATTTCGGCGTGGAGCAGGTCGTCTTCGACCTCTTTCGAGTGATCGATCAGGAGTTGTCGTAGTTCCATCATCGGCAGCGATAGGGTGTCTTCAACCCAATCGGGGCGGGTGACTCGGCAGTCGTTGCTTTGGGCGAAGTTACAGGCGGCTTCGACGCGGAGGAAAAATTGCTCAACTTCTTCGGTCAGGTGGAGGACGGCTTTTTCGAGTTGGGGTTGGTGGAGCTGGCGGATAAGGCCTTTTTTGGTTTTGGGATGGTAGAGTCGCTGGAGGAGGAAGCGGATTTGGCCCGAGGTGAAGGAGAGGCCGATGTGACGGGAGGCGACGGTTTCGAGGCAGTGAGCTTCGTCGATGATGAGGAAGTCGTTGGCGAAGAGGTAATTTTTGGAGGAAACGATTTGGTCGGAGTTGGAAGGGTTGAGCAGGGTGAGGAGCAGGTCGTGATTGAGGATGACCAGGTCGGCCTCTTCCTGACGTTGTCTAGCCTTTTGGTAAAAGCATTGATCGTCGTGGCCGCATGTTTTGGGGGTGCAGACGTGAGCTTCGCTGCAAACGTGAGACCAGACGTGGTTGTTCGGCAGGGGATCGAGGTCGCTCAAGGTGCCGTCCTGGGTTCGCTGGAGCCAAGCGGCCAGACGGTGGAGTTCAGCCTGCTCGGGGGAGGGGAAAAGGTCATTGGCTTGTTTCAGAGCATGGCGGAGGCGCCGGGGACAGATGTAGTTCTGACGGCCTTTGAGCAGGGTCGCCTGGAAGTCGAAGGGGAGGAGCCGTTCGAGGAGTGCGATGTCCTTGTTCAAAAGCTGTTGCTGGAGGTTGATGGTGTAGGTGGAGACGATGGCTTTTTTGTTTTGTTCTTTGGCGTGGAGGAGGGCCGGGAGGAGGTAGGCGAGGGATTTGCCCACGCCGGTCCCGGCTTCGACCAGGAGGTGGTGTTCGTTCGCAAGTGCGTCGGCGACTTCCTCAGCCATCTTTTGTTGTTGGGGCCGAGGTTCGAAGTTGCGGGCTTTGGACAAAAGGCCGCCCGGGGCGAAGGCCTCGGAGATGCGGGTGACAAAGTCGGAGGGGGTCGGG
>JBDNCR010000004.1:0-14569 GCA_046719555.1 Verrucomicrobiia bacterium
GTCGGGGAGAAGGAGTTTGTCGCGGAGTTTGCCGTTGACTTGAACGACGATGTCGACTTCGGCGCGGCGGAGGAGGTCGGGATTGAGTTCAGGCCAGGGGGCGCGGGCGATGAGGTCGGGCTGACCAAGCTGGGACCAGAGTTCTTCGGCGAGGTGGGGGGCGAAGGGGGAGAGGAGGCGGAGGAGGATGGTGAGGGTGGAGGTGGGGCGGACCGGGCGGCGGGTGAGTTCGTTGGTGAGGATCATGAGGGCGGAGATGGCGGTGTTCATGCGGAGGGCTTCGATGTCTTCGCTGACTTGGGCGATGCAGGTGTGGGTGGCGCGGAGGAGGTCGGCATCGGGTTCGATGTCTTGAACGGTTCCGTTGGGAGCCCAGGAGCCGTCTTGGCGTTCTTCCATGACGAGGCGCCAGACCCGACCGAGGAAACGATAGACGCCTTCGACGCCTTTCATGCTCCAGGGTTTGACTTGTTCGAGGGGGCCCATGAACATTTCGAAGAGTCGGAGGGAGTCGGCCCCGTAGTCGCGGATGACGTCGTCGGGGTTGACGACGTTGCCACGGCTTTTGGACATTTTTTGGCCATCTTCGCCGAGGATAAGACCTTGGTTGACCAGGCGGTGGAAGGGTTCGGGGGTGGAGACCAGGCCGAGGTCGAAGAGGACTTTATGCCAGAAGCGGGCGTAGAGGAGGTGAAGCACGGCGTGTTCGGCTCCGCCGACGTAGAGGTCAACGCCATGGGGTTGCATCCAGTAGCGTTCGATGTCGGGGTCGACGAACCGGTCTGGGTTGTGCGGGTCGAGGTAGCGGAGGTAGTACCAGCAGGAGCCGGCCCATTGGGGCATGGTGTTGGTTTCGCGCAGGGAGCCGTCGGGGAGGTGAAGCCAGTCGGTGGCTTTGGCGAGGGGAGGACGGCCGTCGGGGCTCGGTTTGAAGTCGTCGAGGTCGGGCAGGGAGACCGGGAGTTCGGATTCGGGGAGGGGTTGGGGTTGGCCGTGGCGATAGATGATGGGGAAGGGTTCGCCCCAGTAACGTTGACGGGAGAAGAGCCAGTCGCGGAGTTTGTATTGGACGGCCGGTTGACCAAGGCCTTGGTTTTGGAGCCAGGCGATGATGCGGGTTTTGGCTTCGGCGGTGGGGAGACCGTCGAGGAAGGCGGAGTGGATGGCAATGCCTTCGCCGGTGAAGCAGGTGTCGGGGGAGGCGGTTGCGTCGAGGGGCCGAACGACGGGGAGGATGGGGAGGTGGAAGGTTTGGGCGAAGGCGAAGTCCCGTTCGTCATGGGCGGGGACGGCCATGATGGCGCCGGTGCCGTAACCCATGAGGACGTAGTCGGCGATCCAGATGGGGATGGGCTGGCCGTTGACAGGGTTGATGGCGCGGGCGCCGGTGTCGACGCCGGTTTTGACTTTGGCGAGGTCGGTTCGTTCGAGGTCGGTTTTGGCGGCGGTGCGGGCGCGGTAGGCGTTGACGGCGTCGCGTTGGGCGGGGCTGGTGATGCGGTCGATGAGGGGATGTTCGGGGGCGAGCACCATGTAGGTGGCGCCGAAGAGGGTGTCGGGGCGGGTGGTGAAGACGTCGAGGGTGTCGGGATGGTTTTCGAGGCGGAAGGTGACCTGGGCGCCATCGGAGCGTCCGATCCAGTTGCGCTGCATTTCTTTGAGGGATTCGGGCCAGGCGAGGAGGTCGAGGTCGTCGAGGAGGCGTTGGGCGTAGGCGGTGATGCGGAGCATCCATTGACGGAGGGGTCGGCGCTCGACGGGATGGTTGCCCCGTTCGGATCGGGGGCCTTGGTCGGTTTGGAGAACTTCTTCGTTGGCCAGGACGGTGCCCAGGGCCGGGCAGTACCAGACGGGGGCATCGCTGAGGTAGGCGAGGCCGCGGTGGTAGAGTTGGAGGAAGATCCACTGGGTCCATTTGACGTAGGTGGGGTCGGTGGTGTCGATCTCGCGGGTCCAATCGTAGGAGAAGCCGAGGGCTTTGATTTGGCGGCGGAAGGTGGCGATGTTGGCGGCGGTGGTGACGCGGGGGTGTTGCCCGGTTTGGACGGCGTATTGTTCGGCGGGCAGGCCGAAGGCGTCCCAGCCGATGGGGTGGAGGACGTTTTTGCCGCGCATTCGGTGATAGCGAGCGAGGATGTCGGTGGCGGTGTAGCCCTCGGGGTGGCCGACGTGGAGTCCCGCTCCGCTGGGGTAGGGGAACATGTCGAGGATGTAGAGTTTGGGCTTTTCGCTGCCAGGTTCTCCGGGGTTGGCGGCACGGAAGACGGCGGTGCGTTCCCAGGTTTGTTGCCATTTGGGTTCGAAGTCGGGGAAGGGAAATTGTTTGCGGGTTTGCATCACGGAATCGGCTGGAGTATCACGCGGAGAGGATGATGAAAAGAAAAACGGGGCGGGGTGCGGGGCAGTGAAGGGGGACCGACGTTTGTTGGTGGCCACGACCAATCCGGGTAAGGCGCGAGAGTTCGCGGATTTGTTGGGGGGGGATTGGGAGGTCTTGACGTTGAGGGATGTGCCGGAGCGGCCGGAGGTGGAGGAGTGTGGGGCGACGTTTTTGGAGAATGCGATGTTGAAGGCGTTGGCGTTTGCTGATTTTGAGGGGTGGGTGGTGGCGGATGATTCGGGGTTGGAGGTGGATGCCCTGGAGGGGGCGCCGGGGGTGCGGTCGGCCCGGTTTGCCGGGGAGCCGAAGGATGATGGGCGGAATAATGCGAAGTTGTTGGCGGCGATGGAGGGGGTGCCGCCGGAGCGGCGGGGGGCGCAGTTTCGTTGTGTTTTGGTTTTGGCCCGGGGCGGGGTGGTGAGGGCGACGGCGGAGGGTGTGGTGCGGGGAATGGTTTTGGAGCAACCGAGGGGTGCGGGGGGCTTTGGCTATGATCCGTTGTTCCAGCCGGTGGGGGAGGCGCGGTCGATGGCTGAGTTACCTCGGGAGGTGAAGAACAGGCTTAGTCACCGAGGTCAGGCGGTACGGGCGTTGGTGGCGGCGTGGCCGCGCGGGGAGTGAGGGAGGGGAGTCGGGTGAGGGCCGAGACCGAGTTTATCGGACTTTGTTTTTGGCGGCCGGGGTTTCGCTTTTGATGGCGGTGAAGAGGATGGCTTGTTCGGCGTATTCGATCCAAGGGCCGTAGGGGACTTCGTCGTCTTTAACGAAGCGCCAGTTGCAGACATCGAGGCCGGAGAGTCCGAGGTAGTCTTTGATGGCCGGGGAGACGTCGAGGCCGGCTTTGGAGTGGATCATGGGGCGTTCGTTGCCGAAGACGTAGCCGTAGTGGTCGTAGCGGAAAGGACCGACGTCTTCCCATTGGCCAAAGGCGACGCGGCCTTTGAATTCAATCATGACCCATTTGCCTTTGCATTGGGAGCGGCGGTTTTGGCGGTAGAGGGCTTCATTCCACCAGGGGACAACGCGCCGGGAGATTTGGGGATATTTGATGTCGTTGTAGGGGAGGGCGATGTAGAAGGGGTTGAGGGTGGGGGCAAATTTTTTCGGGAGGCTGGCGGTTCCGAGGCCTGCCGCGCCGCGTCGTTGGGGGCAGTCGACGCCGCCAAAGTTTCGGGTCCAAGCGGTGTCCCAGGCACTTTTGTAGTTGGTGGTGCTGTTGTAACCGGAAGCGCCCTGGCCGATCCAGAAGACGGTGGTGACGATGTTCCGTTTGACGGGGTAGTTGGAGGTGAGCTTGATGTCTTGGATGCGGAGGGAGCGGTAGCTTTGGAGGTCGGCGCGTTCGGCGGAGGCGTTGGAGAGAGGCAGGGCCAAGATGGCGGCGAGGAGGGAAAGCTTGCCAAGGCTTTTCATGCGTTTGGGAAGTATCTGGAAGGCGGGGCAAGTCGTCAATCCCTTTTCCGACATTTTGCGTAATTATTCAGCGATGGGTGGCGAGGGGTTGGGAGGTGAATTTGGGATGTTCAAGCGGGGGCCGGTCTCTAGATTCATCGGGCATGAAGGTGTGTGTTGCGGGTCATGGGTTGATTGGGTCGATTTGGGAGAGGCATTACCGGGCGGATGGTCATGAGGTGACGGTTTGGAATCGGACGCCGCGGAGTTTGCCGAATTATGAGGGAAGGGCGGCGCGGGCAGTGAAGGGGGCGGATGTGGTGCATGTGGTGGTGTCGGATCCGCCCGCGGTGCGTTCGTTTTTGCGCAAGGTGATGCGGTCGTTGAAGCCTGGGGCGTTGGTGATTCAGTCAAGCACGATTGATCCGGTATCGGCGGCGGAGTTTGCGGCGATGGTGGTGGGGGCGGGGAAGGATTATGTGGAGGCGCCGTTTACGGGGAGCAAACCGGCGGCGGAGAGCCGGGAGTTGGTGTTTTTTGTGGGGGGCGATGGGGCAAGTCGAGAGAAGGCAGAGGGGTATTTGGGGCGATTGTCGGCGCGGCGGGTGCCGTTTGGGTCAGCGGCGCAGGCGGCTGCGGTGAAGTTGGCGATGAATTTGCAGATTGCGACGGTGACGGAGGCTTTGGTGGAGGGGTTGCATCTGGCGCGGAGTCACGGGATTAGTCGAGAGCAGTTTTTTGAGGTGTTGGGGTTGAATGTGGCTCATTCGCGACTGGCCGATTTCAAGCGTCCGAAGTTGGATTCGGGTGATTTTTCGCCGCAGTTTTCGGCGAAGTGGTTGTTGAAGGATTTGCGCTTGGCGTTGGGAACGTTGTCGGCGGCGGAGTTGCCGGCCACGGCCGCAGCGGCGAAGCAGTTGAAGAAGGTGGTGGCGCGGGGTTTAGGGGATCAGGATTTTACGGTGGTGGCGACGCTGTTTCCTTCGTGGAGCCGGGAGGGGTAGGGCGGCGTTGGGGGAAGAGGGCGCGGGAGGTTAGGGGGAGGGTCGGGCCGGGCCGCGGATGGTTTGGCGTTGCAGGAGGACTTCGATGACTTCATCGACCATGCTGAGGTTGTCGTCGCGTTGGCCGTATTGGCGTTTGAGGTCGGCGAGGTAGCCGGAGACGCGCTGGAGGCGGGTGGCGAGGATTCGGGCGAGGTGGTAGGCCATTTCGGGTTGTTGGCGGAGGAAGGCGGAGCCGTCGGAGGAGACGTGGACTTTTCCGGGGGTGGCGGCGCGGACGGTTGCGGTGTGGGGAATGTGAAGGAGGGCGGAGATTTCGCCAAAGACGGCGCCAGGGGTGGATTCGCGGGCGATGATGGTTCCGCTCCGCTCGACTTCGACGGTTCCGGAGAGGAGGATGAAGAGGGAGGTTCCGGAGTGGCCTTGTTCGAGGAGGATGTCTCCGGGTTGGATTTCCCGGGAGGGCAGTTCGCTGACGATGGACATCAGCTCGGGTGGAAGCATGAGGTTTGGTAGCGTTTTCGGGGAGGGAAGGGAAGTCTGGTGTGGTGAGGGGAGGGCGGGTCGTTGAGCGTGAATCGGAGGGCAGAGAGGTTGGAACTTCCCCGTTGCCAAATGGAGGGGTTTCCATAAGGGTGACCCGATGCATTCGTGGTTGGAGACGATTCTTTTGGGGGTGATTGAGGGGATTACGGAGTTTCTTCCGATCTCTTCGACGGGCCACCTGATTTTGGCGCAGTTTTTTTTGGGGGAGCCGCGTTCGGAATTTTTCAATATTGGGATTCAGGCGGGTGCGATGTTGGCGGTGATTCTGATTTATTGGCGGCGTTTGGTGGATTTGATGGTGAATTGGAGGAGGCCGGAGCAGTTTGGGTATTGGACGAAGTGTGCGGGGGCGTTTTTGGTGACGGCAGTGTTGGGACTGTTGGTGAAGAAGTTGGGGTTTACGTTGCCGGAGGATCCATGGCCGGTGACGTGGGCGGTGTTGGTGGGGGCTTTGGTGATTTTTGGTGTGGAGAGGTGGGCACGGGGGCGGACGTTGCGGGATTCGATTTCGTGGCCGGTGGCGGTGGGAATCGGAGCGGCGCAGGTGTTGGCGGGGGTTTTTCCGGGGGCGTCTCGGTCGGGGACGACGATTATGGCGGCGATGGCCATGGGGACGTCGCGTTTGGCGGCGACCGAGTTTTCTTTTTTGTTAGGGATTCCGACGATGTTTGCGGCGACGGCTTATGCGGGCTACGAGTTTTATGAGGAACACGGCGGTTTCCCGAAAGATGAGATGGATGAGTTTTGGCTGGGGTTTGCGGTGTCGACGGTGGTGGCGTTCATTGCGGTGAAGTGGCTGCTGGTGTTTATTCGGACGCACACTTTCGTTCCGTTTGCGTGGTATCGGTTGGGCTTGGGCTTGTTTTTGTTGGGCTATTTGATGTGGGTGGGTTAGGCGATTGAGGCCGGTGAGCTTGCGGCTTGCCAGCTTGGCGGATTTGGGCACTATCGTCAGGATGCCTGCATTAGAGCAATCAGGCCATCTGAAGATCACCAAGGAGCTATTGCTCGAGATTGGTGGTTGGAGGTCGATGAAGGAGGGCCGCGCCCTTTGGGAGAGCGGGAAGGTGGTTGCCGTCCATTATGAACCTCCGATGCTGCATGGCTTGGTTCAGGCGGGCACCTCGACGGTGAAGGCCCGGCTGAGTGTGGGGAAGCGGTTGTCGGATGTGGAGAATCTGTGCAGCTGTCGGCAGGCGCGGGAGTATGGGACGGTTTGTGCGCATGTGATTGCGCTGGGTTTGGAGTTTATTGAGCAGGAGAAGACGCAGCGGAATGGGTTGTTGCCGGTGAGTGTGATGGCGACGACGCGTCCGGCGGCTCAAGGTCCCAAGGTGCATGCTTTGCCGGTGCAGGAGGCGCCGGCTTCTTCGCGCCGGTTGGTGCTGGCGGTGACCCTTCCGCAGGATTTGGCGGATGCGTGGACCCGGGGGGAGATTCAGGTGTATGTGGAGGCGTCGGTGGATGGGGGGAGTTTTCGGCCGCTCGATACGTTGTCGCGAGATCCGTTGGAGACTTATGCACTTGCCGACCCAGACTTGGTGTTGTTGCAGACGATGGAGAAGTTGACCGGGGGGGAGCTTCCGTCGCTCTGGCTGCTGACGGCGCCCCATTTTTTCGATTTTTTCCAGGCGTTGATTGATCATCCGGAGGTTCGGTTAGGGAAACGAGCGGCGTTGCAGGTGCGGGGGTTGACGGCGCCGTCAACGCTGCATCTGGAGGTGAACAAGTATGGGGATTTGAAGGTGCGGTTGGAGGAGCCGGAGCCGCCGCCGGGACGGATGTTGGTGTCGAGCGGGGGGCATTGGATTTTGAGTTCTGATTCGGGCCAGGGGGTAACCTTGGCCCGCTTCAATGCGTTGCCCCTGGCTTATCATCGGTTGCGGGAGGAGGAGATTACGGTGCCGCGGGATCATTTGGGGACCTTTTTTCAGCGGGAGTTGCCGAACCTTGAGGGGTTGTTGCAGATTTCGACTTCACCCCGGGTGGCCGAGTTGGAGTTTGCGACGCTGACTCCGCAGATCAAGGCGACGTTGGACGGGCATCTTTACGGGATGGTGGTTCGACTGGAGGCGGTTTATGGGAGGAACAGTTACAGTCTGACGGGCCATCCTGGGGAGAAGAGCCGGGGGGAGGATGCCTGGACGCCTGATCCGGACAATCCGCTGCGGTATTTTATCCGCAATCGGGAGGCGGAGAACCGGGCGCGGCACGAGGTGTTGGCGGCGGGGTTTGAGGTGGGGAAGCACCAGCCGGATACCTACACGTTGAGTTCGGAGAGTAAGGTGGGCTTTTTTCTGGCGAACACGCTTCCGGCATGGCAACGGCGCTGGGAGATTAAGTTCAGTGAGCGGATGACGACGTTTATGGGTCGGTGCGATGTGATCGAGCCGGAGATTACGATCAGTTCGTCCGGGGAGGACTGGCTTTCCCTGGACCTGCATTACAAGGGATCGGGGGCCAATGGGCCCAGTCTGAGTCGTGCGGAGATTCAGGCGATGTTGCAGAAGAACGTGAGTCATCAACGGCGGGGGAATGACCGGATTTTGTTGGTGCCGACGTTGGCGGTGAACGAGTTGCAGGCGATCATTCAGGATTGCCAAGTTCAAGCGGACCCGTCGGGGACGCTGAAGGTGAACCGTCGGTTTTCCTCGTATTTGCACAATGTGCTGGTGCAAGGGGGATGGAATGTGCAGGCGCGGGTTCCGTGGGAGCCGCCGGCCACGGTGGAGGCGTTGGAGGAGTTGCCGTTGACCGAGGCGCAACGGGGCCTTCTCCGACCGTATCAGGTGCGTGGGGTGAACTGGCTCCACTATTTGGCGCGGAACGGCTTGGGAGGAATTTTGGCCGACGAGATGGGTTTGGGGAAGACGTTGCAGACGTTGATTTATCTTCACTTTCGAAAAACGCGGGGTCTGGCGAGGGGACCGTCGTTGATTGTCTGTCCCACCAGTTTGGTGCAGAACTGGGTGGATGAATGTGCCCGGTTTACGCCGGAATTATCGACGTTATTGATTCATGGGGGGAAACGGCAGAGTCAGTTCAAGCGGATTGAGGAGCATGATTTGGTGATCACGTCGTATGCGCTGTTGCGGCGTGATGTGGCGGAGTATCAGGGGCGGGAGTTTGACACGATCATTTTGGATGAGGCCCAGCATATCAAGAACCGGTCGAGTCAGAATGCGCAGCGGGCCAAGATGTTGCGGGGTGATAATCGGCTGATTTTGACCGGGACGCCGATCGAGAATTCGTTACTGGATTTGTGGTCGATGTTCGATTTTTTGATGCCGGGGTATTTGGGTCCGGCCACCGATTTCAAGGAGCGGTATGAGGTGCCGATTAGTCGGAATGGGGATGAGCGGTCTCAGGCGCGGTTACGGCAGCGGGTGCAGCCGTTTATTTTGCGACGGACGAAGGCGGAGGTGGCCCGGGATTTGCCGCCGAAGCTGGAGCAGTTGGCTCTCTGTGAGCTGACCGATGAGCAGAAGAGGGTCTATACGCAAATTCTGGATCAGGGGCGGAAGGAGGTGTTGGAGGCGTCTGCCAAGAACGGTCAGGATAAGGGTCGGATGGCGGTGTTGACGGCGCTGACGCGGCTGCGGCAGGTCTGCTGTCATTTGGCGATGTTGCCCGGGAGTGAGGACCGGACGTGGACTGAGCCGTCGGCGAAGATGGATTATTTCTTTGAGTTGCTGGACCAGGCGATCGACGGGGGGCACCGGGTGTTGGTGTTCAGCCAGTTTGTGTCGTTGTTGAAGTTGCTGGGGGCCTCGCTGGGGGAGCGGAAGATTCCGTTTTGTTATTTGGATGGATCGACGGTGGACCGGCTGGAGGAGGTGAAACGGTTTCAGAATGATGCGGCGATTCCGCTGTTTTTGATTAGTTTGAAGGCGGGCGGAACGGGTTTGAATCTGACGGGGGCCGATACGGTGGTGCATTTTGATCCGTGGTGGAATCCTGCGGTGGAGGATCAGGCAACGGCGCGGGCGCATCGGATCGGCCAGGTGCGGATTGTGAATTCCTACAAGTTGATTGCGCGGGGGACGGTGGAGGAGAAGATTGTGCGGCTGCAGCAGAAGAAGAAGGAGTTGATTCAGAATACGCTGGTGAGCGAGGAGGCTTTTGTCCGGTCGCTGACGTGGGAGGAGCTCCAGGGTTTGTTGGAGTAGGGTGTGGGGAGAGGGGAGGGGTTCAGTCGGCGTGGTGGAGGGCGGCGAATCCTTTGACTTTTTTCAGGAGTTGGGAGAGGCCGTTGGCGCGGTTGGGGGTGAGGTGTTCGGTGATGCCGGCTTCTTTGAGGAAGCCATCGTCGAGGGCGAGGACTTCGTGGGGCGTGGCGCCGCTGTAGACATGGCAGACGAGGGAGGAGACGCCTTTGGTGATGAAGGCGTCTGAATCGCTGCGGTAGAAGCAGGTGCCGTCTTTGAATTCGGGGACCATCCAGAGGGCGGATTGGCAGCCTTCGATGCGGAAGGCATCGACTTTAAGATCGTCGGGGAGGCCGGGAGCGCGTTTGCCGGAGGCGATGACGTAGAGGAACCGTTCCTGAGGGTCGGGGAGCAGTTTCATGCGGTCGATCAACTCCTGGGCTCGGGCCTGGGCACTCATGGTTTGAAGGTAACCAGGGCGGACAGGCAAGCAAGCTTGGCCTGGGGCGGGCGCGGGGGGCGAGGGACGGATCGGATGGCCGGGGGATTACTCGGTTCGGGAGGGAGCCGGGGTGCCGGCGGCGGTTTGGATGCGGTTGGAGGGGCGCTGACGTTCGGAGTAGATGCGGAGGCCAACGAGTGCGGCAACGGCGCGGTCGAGTTGGGTGTCGGGCAGGGCTTCGACTTGTTGACGCCGTTCGGGGGAGAGGGTTTCGGCGGCTTGTTTAAGGAAGAGCGATTCGTCGTCTTCAGCGGAGATGGGGGCGTGGATGTGGGGTTGGATGCCGACGCCGTGGATGACGGCGCGGCTGGGGGTGTAGTATTTGGCGGTGGTCAGTTTGACGGCGATGGGTTTGGCCGGGTCGAGGTCGAGGGGTTGGACGGTTTGAACGGAGCCTTTGCCGAAGGTGGTTTCGCCGATGAGGATGGCGCGGCGAAGGTCTTTGAGGGCGCCGGCGACGATTTCGGCGCCGCTGGCGCTGCGTCCATTGATGAGGACGGCGAGGGGGAGGTCGAGGAGGCGTTCGCGACCGCGGGCGGTGAAGGATTGGCGTTTGTCGGATCCAGGTCGGCCTTCGGTGGAGACGATTTCGGCGCCTTGGGGGAGGAAGCGTCCGGCGACTTCGACTGCGGCGTCGAGGAGTCCGCCGTAGTTATTGCGGAGGTCGAGGATGAGGGCACGGGCACCGGCGTTTTGCAGTTGGCGGAGGGCGGCGTCGAATTCTTCGACGGTTTTTTCGCCGAATTGGGAGATGCGGAGGTAGCCGATGGCGTGGTTGTCGAGTCCGGGGCCGGAGAGGAGGCGGACGCCGCGGACGGTGGGGATTTTGATGATTTCGCGGACGACCTCGATGTCTTTGAATTCCTTGGTGGATTCTCGATAGATGGTGAGTTGGACGGCTTCGCCGGGCTTGCCGCGGAGGCGTTTGATGGCTTCGGGGAGGGGGAGTCCGTCGGTGAGGCGTCCGTCGATTTTGAGGATGCGATCGCCGGGGAGGAGTCCGGCTTTGAAACCGGGGCCGCCTTCGAGGGGCATGTTGATGGTAAGGCGGTTGTTTTCGGTGCCGACGGTGATGCCGAGGCCTCCGAATTCGCCTTCGGTTTCGTTGCGCATGTCGAGGAAGGTGTCGGAGTCGAGGAATTGGCTGTGGGGATCGAGGGAGGAGAGCATGCCGCGGAGGGCCGCCTGGGTGAGTTGGTCGTAGTCGACTTTGTCGGCATCGACGTATTCGTCCCGGACCAGTTCGAGGACGTTTTGGAAGAGGAGGGCGGAGCGGTAGCGGGCTTCTTCGGGGTTGGAGGGGGGTGGTTGGGCGGGTGCGGTGCTGGGGAGGAGGTGGGCGAGGGCGAGGAGGCCGACGACGAGGCAGAAAGGCATAGGAGAGTGAACCACGGTCTGGAGGAGAACTCAAGGGTGGGAAGGGATTGGGGGTTTACCCGGAGGTCAGGTTCTGATTAAACGGCGGCGATGTGGGAGTTGCTGGCCTATTTTTTGGTGGGGTTGAGCTTCTTTTTTTTGGGGGTGGCGGGGATTCGGACGCATTTGCAGTTGTTGGTGACGAGGCGGTTTCGGAAGGTGTTGGGGACGATGTCGGAGAGGCCTGGGTGGTTGGCCGTGGTCGGTTTTTTGAGCGGGGCGGTGACGCAGAGTTCGACGGCGGTGTCGTTTTTGTTGGCGGGGATGATTTCGTCGGGGGCGATGACGTTGCGGCAGGCGTTGCCGGTGGTGGGGTGGTCGAATGTGGGGGTGACGGTGTTGGTTTTTCTGGCGGCGGTGAAGGTGGATTTGGCGATTTTGTATGTGCTGGGTTTGTCGGGGATGGGGGTGGTGTTTGCGCCGGCGGGGCGGGGGAAGGTGGCGTTGCAGGCGTTGTATGGAGCGGGGCTTTTGTTTTACGGGTTGGTGTTGATGAAGCGGGCGTTTGCGCCTTTGCCGGAGTATGAGTGGTTTGTCGAGTTGATGGAGGTGGCGGGGGATTCGGTTTATCCGGGGTTTGTGTTGGGCTTGTTGTTGCGGGTGTTGATTCAGTCGTCTTCGGGGATTGCGGTGATTGCGGTGGCGTTGGCAAGTTCGGGGGTGTTTGGCGAGGCGCAGGCTTATGGAATGATGTTGGGGACGGGGGCCGGGGTGGGGGTGTCGGTTCTTTTTTTGGCGACGGATTTACGGGGAGTGGCCCGTCAGATTGCCTGGTTTCAAGGGTTGATTAATGCGGCGGCCAGTGGGCTGGCGTTGGCGGTGTTGGGGATGGGGGATCTGTTGGGGGTGCCGGTTGTGGAGTGGGTGTTGGGGCAGTTTCCCGGGGGGATCGGGGAGCGGTTGGCCTTTGGTTATTTGTTGTTGCAGGGGGGCTGTGCGGGGTTGGCGTTGTGGGTGCAGGGGGTGGCTCCGGTGTGGTTGGAGCGGTGGTCACCGACGACGGTGGAGGAGGATTTGGGGGTGCCGCGCTATTTGAGTGAGACGGCGATGGAGGATCCAGAGACGGCGTTGGATTTGGTGGAGAAGGAGCAGAACCGGTTGGTTGGGTTGTTGCCTGGAGCTCTGGATGGGTTGCGGGCAGAGACCGGATATCGGGGCGCGTTGCCTGGGGGTAAGTTGTTGGGGGCGGTGAAGCGGGTGGGCGGGGAGGTGGGGGTGTATTTGCAGGAGTTGATGGATCGGGAGGCCGACAGGGCGACTTCGACGCGGTTGCTGGCGTTGGAGCGGCGGAATGGGTTGATTTTGGCGCTGGCTGAGAATCTGGAGGCGTTGGTTGAGCCGCTGGAGGGGAAAGGGTCGGTGTTGAAGGAGGAACCGTTGCTGGAGCAGTTGGTGGAGGGGTTGGCGGCGATGTTGTTGACGACGGCGGATGCGGCGAACAGCCGGGATGAGATGGATCTTCGGGTGTTGTTGGAGATTAGCTCGGATCGGAGTGAGTTAATGGAGCGGTTGAGGAAGGAGCGGATTGCAGCGGTGGGAACGGGGGCCGGAGCGGAGGGTCGGGCGGCGGTGTTTTATGCGACGACTTTGTTTGAGCGGTTGGTTTGGTTGTTGCATCAGTTGGGAGGTTCGTTGAAGGGGACGGAAGGGTAGTGAGGGGTGAGGTTGCCATGCGATTGTGACAAAAAACCCGGTGACAAACGGGTGGGGAGGGGGGCAGCATCCGGCGAACTTTTGGGAGGGATTTTCTATGGAGATGTTGAAGCGTGACGAGAATGGGGTGCCGGTGATTGGTTTGGTGGGCCGTTTGGATTTGGCCGGGGCGCAGGCGATTGATTTGAAGTTCACGTCACAAACCTCAGCGCAGAAGGTGTCGACGGTGGTGGATTTGAGTGGGACGACGTTCATCAGTTCGATGGGCATCCGGGTGTTGATGCAGAATGCGAAGGCGTTGTCGTTAGCCGGGCAGAAGTTGGTGGTAGCTGGGGCGAAGGGTGAGGTGGCGGAGGTGTTGCGGATTGCGGGGGTGACGGAGGTGATTGATTGTTTTGATTCGGTGGATGAGGCCTTGGGCGCGCTGAGGAGTTGACGGGGGCAGGTTCCTGGCTGGGAGGAGGGGACTGCGGGGTGGGGTGGGTGGATTGACAGGATCGGGGGCGGGACGGAGGATGGGGAGATGCTGAAGCCGCAGCGAACGTTGGAGGAGTTGAAGGAATTACGGGAGTTAACGGGGGACGCGAACGGGGCGCAACGGGTGGCGTGGACGCCGGTGTGGGAGAAGGCCCGGGAGTGGTTTCGCGAGAAGGTGGGGAGTTTGCCGGTGGAGGTGCGGCGGGATGCGGCAGGGAATGTGTGGACGACGCTGCGGGGGCGGAGCTCTCGGGCATTGTTGATTGGGGGACATCTGGATTCGGTGCCGAATGGGGGATGGTTGGATGGGTGTTTGAATGTGATGGCGGGGCTGGAGGTGATGCGCGGGTTGCATGCGGAGTTTGGAGAGGAGCTGCCGTGGACGGTGCGTTTGGTGGACTGGGCGGATGAGGAGGGGGCGCGGTTTGGCAAGAGTTTGTTTGGGTCATCGGCGTGTTCGGGGAATTTGGATGTGGAGGAGGCCCGGCGTTTGGTGGATCGGAATGGGGTGGGGTTGCCGGAGGCGTTGCGGGAGTGTGGGATTGAGTTGGACCGGGTTTTGGAGGCGGGAGGGGAGTTGGCTGAGGCGGCAGCTTATTTGGAGTTGCATATTGAGCAGGGGCCGGTGCTGCTGGATTTGGGGTTGCCGTTGGGGGCGGTGCTGGGGACGTTTGGGGTGGAGCGGCACTTGATCCGGTTCCGGGGCCAAGCGGCGCATTCGGGGAGCACGCCGATGCATCGGCGGCGGGATGCGTTTTTGGCAGCGGCGCGGATGGCACCCGAGATTTACGCGATTTGCGAGCGGCTCGGCGGGGTGGGAACGATTGGTTTGTGCCGGACGCGGCCGGGCATTGTGACGTCGGTGGTGGAGGCGTGTGAGGTGACGCTGGATTTGCGTCATTTGGATGCGGAGGCGTTGGCCGACATGCAGGCGGCGGCAGTGGCGGCATCGGAACGCTTTGCCGAGGAGGGGAAGGTGGGGGTGGAGTGGGAACGCATTTGGTCGATTGAGCCGGTGTTGTTCGATCCGGAGTTGATTGGTTTGGCGAGA
>JBDNCR010000040.1:0-9230 GCA_046719555.1 Verrucomicrobiia bacterium
GTTGAAGGCTTCGGTGCCGCGGGCGATGACGTGTTCTCCCATGCCGACTTCCCAGAAGAGTCCGCGGGTGGAGATGAGGGCGGGGAGGCCCCACAGGGCGATCAGCGTGAGCATGAGGATCAGCCCTGGCAGCGGTTGAAGGTGGCGCCAAGGGGCGGGTTTTCGATTAAAGAGCCAACGCCAGAGAAGGGCGGTGGTGAGGGGCACGGCGAGGGCAATCGGCCCTTTGGCGAGGAAGCCGAGGCCGAGGCTGGTCCAGAAGAGCCAGAACCAGGGACCAAAAGGGCGGTGGGTGGCCGACAAGAGTTGCCAGAGGGCGAGTTGGGCCAGGGCGACGGAGAAGACCATCGGCATGTCGGCGACGGCCAGGCGACCGTGGATGAGGATTTGAAATGAGCTAAGCCAGATGGCGCCGCCAAGGAGTCCGGCACCGTGGCGGCCGAGAAGGCGGCCCCATTCAACGATCACGCAGGCGGTGGCGGCGGCAAAGAGGATGGAGGGGAAGCGGACGGCCCATTCGTTGTCGCCAAAGACGCCGATGGCGGCGCGCATGAGCCAGTAGATGAGAATCGGTTTGTCGAAACGGAACTCTTGGTTGAAATAGGGGATGAGCCATTCACCTCGGGAGATCATTTCCCGGGTGGCTCCGGCGAAGCGTGGCTCATCGCGATCGATGAGGGGGAGAGAGGAGGTGCCGGGGCCAAGTAGGGCGAGGGCCAGGAGGGTTAGGGCGGCGTAGGTGCGCCAGCGTTTGGCCAGAATCCAGCCGGTGATCCTTTGGTCTTCCATGGTCGCCGGTCAGATGGCTGGGGCTTCGGGGCCGAGCAGTTGGACGCGGAAGGCGAAGCGGTGGCTGCCGGCGGAGATCCGATGTTGCGGATCGGTGTCCGGTCCGCAGCTGGCGGTGCCGAGGCCACGCTGGGCGAGGTCGATGTGGAGGAAGGTTTCCGGAGCGGGTCGGAGGTCGGTGGTGTGGGCGGCGTGGAAGAGGTCGAGGGGGGTGACGTGAAGGGCGGAGGCGTCGAAGGGGCGGGAGGTGGCCAGGCAGACGAAGCGATGGTTGTCGTCGTCGCTGAGCATGATCCAGCGGACGCCGTGTTTGTTGCCGTGTTCTTGGGGCACGGGGTAGGGGACGTATTGTTCGGAGACGGTGCTGTGGTAGCGGCCAATGGGTGCGGCGTGGCGGTCCGGGTAGGTTTCGTGGGGGCCCGGGCCGAACCAGGCGAGTTTTTCGAAGCCAGGGGCGAGGGTCCAGAGCAGGCCGAGGCGTGGAAGGTCGGCCAAGGGGCGTTCGACGCGGGCGTCGATGTCGATGTCGAGGGCGCCGTCGGGGTGGATGAGGTAGTTGATTTTTGCGGTGACTTGGCCCCCGCTGCACCGAGCGATTTGTTTGGTGGCCAGCAGCCAGCAGCCGTCGGCGACGGCGGTGCTTTTGAGCAGGGAGGAGTCGATGACGGCTTGGTGAAGTCCGAGTTTGAGCCAGCGGCCGAGGGGTTTGTTTTTCTCGGCATCGCCCGCCACGCCTCGGGCCCAGGCGATCTTGAGACCGTCGTTGTCGGTGGGGCCGCGGAAGATGGAAAGGAGGGGACTGTGGGAGAGGAATTGGCGCCCGCCGAGGGACATTTCGCTGAAGAGGGCGTGGCTGGAGTCGAACCGTGCTCGGAGGGGGCCGGCGGCGAGGGTGATCCCGCGGTCGTCGGCTTGGCAGGAGACGGGGGGATGGAAAGCACCAGGGAAGGCGCGGGCGGTGCGAGCGGGTCGGGGAAAGGCGGAGCGGGGCAGTTCAATTTGTTGCCAGGCGACTTCGTGTCCGGCGTCGCACCAGGGAGTGGCTTGGTCGGCGTAAAAGCGGAAGGTGAGGTGCGCTTCTTGAGAGGGGTTCAGGGGGGGGAGTTCCAGGGGGAGTCGGATGCGGTCTGTGGCGCGGGGTGGGGTTTTGAGGTGGGGGAGGGTGCCTCCGGCGATTTCGACGCCATTGACCATGAGTTCCCAGGTTCCGCGGAGCCAGGATAAGGTGCGGAACCATTGTCGGTTGGTGAGGGTGAAGGTGAGTTTTTTGGGGTTTTTGAGGTGGACGGTGACGGGCTGGGCGAGGTGCTTGAATTCGTGAAGGGCCGGGCGGACGGTTCGGTCGGGATCGACGAGTCCGTCGCAAACAAAGTTGAGGTCGTTGGGTTGGTCGCCGAAGTCGCCGCCGTAAGCGAAGAAGGAGCGGCCGTCGGGGGTGTGTTGGCGCAAGCCGTGATCAACCCATTCCCAAATGAACCCGCCCTGGAGGCCGGGATAGGTGTCAAAGGCGTTGAAGTAGTCGGCCAGGCCGCCGTTGCTGTTGCCCATGGCGTGGGAGAATTCGCAGAGGATAAGGGGCCGGCGGCGATCGGGATTTTTTTTGTCCTTGGCCCAGCGGATGATTTGGTCCACTGAGGCGTACATGGGGCAGACGAAATCGGTGGCGGGGAGACCGCCTTCCCAGCCGCGGCAGAGGGCGCCTTCGTAGTGGAGGGGACGGGAGGGGTCGCGAGCGCGGATGAAGCCTGCCAGGGTGTCGTGGTTGGGGCCGTAGCCCGATTCGTTGCCGAGGGACCAGGCGTAGATGCAGGGGTGGTTTTTGTCGCGTTCGACCATGCGGAGGCCGCGTTCGAGAAAGGCGGAGGTGTAGCGTGGATCGCGGCAGAGGTCGTGATAGAAGGCGTGGCTTTCGATGTTGGCCTCGGCAACGACGAGGAGGCCGAGTTCATCGCAGAGGTCGAGCCAGCGGGGGTCGTTGGGGTAGTGGGAGGTGCGGACGGCGTTGATGTTGAATTGTTTCATCAACAGGGCGTCGCGGCGCATGAGTTCGGGGGTGACGGCTTTGGCGCGGTCGGGGCAATGGTCATGGCGGTTGACGCCGCAGATGCGAAGGGGTTGGCCGTTGATGAGGAGTTGGCGATCGCGCACTTGGATGTCGCGGAAGCCGATTCTGAGGGAGGTGGCTTCCGCGGTTTCACCGGTGGGGGAGAGGAGGGAGACCCGGAGGTGGTAGAGGGCGGGGGTTTCAGGGCTCCAGAGTTGGGGGCGGGCGATTTTGAGCCGCAGTTGGGCGATGCCTCTCGAGTCGCGGCCTGGGGCAAAGTCGGGGGTTTCCAGACGTTGCTGAGCTGAGGCCCCCGCTATGGGTTGATGTTCGGGGTCGAGCAGTTCAGCGGCGACGGCCCATCCGGGTTCGGGGTTGCCGGGAAAGCCGAGTTCAGCTTCGAGGAGGAGGGTGCCGCGTCGGCGGGAGGCGTCGAGGGTGGGTTTGGCGAAGAGGTCGGCCAGGAAGACGGGGCCGGTGGAGTAGAGGAAGCATTCGCGATGGATCCCGCCGAGCCACCATTGGTCTTGGTCTTCGATGAAGGTGGCATCGGACCACTGGACCACGGCGGCGGCAAGGAGGTTGTCCTGGCCGGGATGGAGGTGGGGGGTGAGGTCGAATTCGGCGGGGAGGCGACTGTCTTTGGAGAGGCCGATGAAGGTGCCGTTGCACCAGATGTAGAGGAGGCTTTCGGCACCGCCGATGTGAAGGACGATGCGGCGTCCGGCCCAATCGGCGGGGAGATGAAACCGGCGCCGGTAGAGGCCGGTGGGGTTGTCGTCCGGCACGTGGGGAGGTTCGTGCGGGAAGGGCATGGTGATGTTGGTGTAGTGGGGGCGACTGAAGCCGTGTTGGGTCCAGTTGGAGGGGACGGGCAGGCGGGTCCATGAACTGTCGTCGAAGGTGGGCTGGAGGAAGTCGGCAGGGGCGGCTTCCGGGCGGGGAACGAGGGTGAAGGCCCAGGTTCCATCGAGGGGCAGAAACCAGGGAGATTGTTCGCGCGGGGAGGTGGCGGAGGCGAGGTCGGGAAAGGGGTAGAAGGTGGCGCGGGCGGGGAGGCGGTTGAGGGCGCTGAGTTCGGGCATTTGCCAGGGCCGCAAACCGCCAGGGGTCAAGGGGTGCATGGGGCCGAAAGGATAATGGGCCCGGCGGGAAGAGCCAGCCGAAACCGGTCAGGCTTGGGCGGTGGCTGGCTCGATGTCGAAGGCGAGGGTGCCGTCCCGGAGCCCGACGGTGACTTGGCTGCCATCGGGGACGGAGCCGGCCAGGATTTGGCGGGAGAGGCCGGTTTCGACTTCGCGTTGGAGGAACCGCTTGAGGGGACGGGCGCCATAGACGGGGTCGTAGCCTTCGCGGGCGATGTGTTCGGCGGCCGCCGGGGTGAGGTGGAGCGTGATGCCCCGTTCCGCAAGGCGGCGGTTGATGAGGTTGATTTGAAGGGAGACGATTTTTTTGATTTCGTCGAGGGTCAGGGGTTTGAAGAGGACGATTTCGTCGACGCGATTGAGGAATTCGGGTCGGAAGTGTTGGCGCATTTCGCCCATGACCCGCTCGCGGACGGTTTCGTTGATTTCAGATCGGCCGGTGTTTTCAAGGAGGTGGACCGAGCCGATGTTGGAGGTCATGATGATGAGGGTGTTTTTAAAGTCGACGGTGCGACCTTGGCTGTCGGTGACGCGGCCGTCATCGAGGATTTGGAGGAAAATGTTGAAGACGTCATGGTGCGCTTTCTCGATTTCGTCGAAGAGGAGGACGCAGTAAGGTTTCCGGCGGACGGCTTCGGTGAGTTGACCCCCTTCGTCGTAGCCGATGTAACCGGGCGGGGCTCCGATGAGGCGGGCGACGGAGTGTTTTTCCATGTATTCGGACATGTCGATTCGGATGATGTTGTCTTCCGAGTCGAAGAGGGCTTCGGCGAGGGCGCGGGCGAGTTCGGTTTTACCGACCCCGGTGGGCCCGAGGAAGATGAAGGAGCCGATGGGGCGTTTGGGGTCTTTGAGGCCGGATCGGGCGCGGATGACGGCGTCGGAGACGGCTTGGACGGCTTCGTTTTGACCGATGACCCGTTGGTGGAGGAGTTGGTCGAGCTGGAGGAGTTTTTCTTTTTCGCCTTGGAGGAGGCGGGTGACGGGGATGCCGGTCCAGCGGGCGACGACTTCGGCAACTTCATCCGGGGTGACTTCTTCCTGGATGAGGCGGGAGGTGGCGTGGTTTTGGTGGAGGGCGGTTTCTTGGTCTTTGAGTTGGCGTTCGAGTTCGGGGAGTTTGCCGTATTGGAGTTCCGCGACGCGATTGAGGTCGTAGTTACGTTGGGCGTTGGCCATTTCGTTGCGGACTTTTTCGATTTCGGCCCGGATGGCCTGGATTTTTTCGACGCCGCTTTTTTCGCGTTGCCATTGGGCGTGGAGGGAGTCGCGTTGGGCCTTGAGGTCAGCGAATTCTTTTTCGAGGTCGGCGAGGCGATTTTTGGAGGCATCGTCTTTTTCGCGTTTGAGGGCTTCGCGCTCGATCTGGAGTTGCATGAGGCGGCGCTCGAGGGTTTCGAGTTCCTCGGGCATGGATTCGATTTCGGTTTTGAGCTTGGCGGCGGCTTCGTCGATGAGGTCGATGGCTTTGTCAGGGAGGAAGCGGTCGGAGATGTAGCGGTGGGAGAGGGTGGCGGCGGCGACGAGGGCAGCGTCTTGGATGCGGACGCCGTGGTGGAGTTCGTAGCGTTCGTTGAGGCCGCGGAGGATGGAGATGGCGTCTTCGACGGAGGGTTCGTCCACGAGGACGGGTTGGAAGCGGCGTTCGAGGGCGGCGTCTTTTTCGATGTATTTGCGGTATTCGTCGAGGGTGGTGGCGCCGATGCAGTGGAGTTCACCGCGAGCGAGCATGGGTTTGAGCATGTTGCCGGCGTCCATGGCACCTTCGGCTTTGCCGGCACCGACCATGGTGTGAATTTCGTCGATGAAGAGGATGATTTGGCCGGCGGCGCGAGTGACTTCTTGAAGGACTGCTTTAAGGCGTTCTTCAAATTCGCCCCGGAATTTGGCACCGGCGATCAGGGCGCCAAGGTCGAGGGCGACCACTTTTTTGTTTTTGAGGGAGTCAGGGACGTCTTGTTTGACGATCCGCTGGGCGAGGCCTTCGACGATGGCGGTTTTGCCGACGCCGGGTTCTCCGATGAGGACGGGATTGTTTTTGGTGCGGCGGGAGAGGACTTGGATGGCCCGGCGGATTTCGGTGTCGCGTCCGATGACGGGGTCGAGTTTGTTTTGCAGGGCAAGTTTGGTGAGGTCGCGACCGTATTTTTCGAGGGCGTTGTAGGTGGCTTCGGGGTTGGCACTGGTGACGCGTTGCCCGCCACGAACTTCCTGGAGGGCTTTGAGAAAGGCGTCGCGGGTGAGGTTGAGGTCTTTGAAGATTTTGACGGTGGGGCTTTCGGCTCCTTCATCGAACATGGCCAGGACGAGGTGTTCGACGCTGGTGAAGTCGTCTTTGAGCTTTTTGGCTTCGTCTTGGGCGGCGATGAGGAGGCGGTTGAGGCGTTGGGTGATGTAGACGCCCTGCTGGGCGGCGGCTTGGCCGGAGACGCGGGGGAGTTTGGCGAGGGCACCGTCGACTTTGGCAAGGAGGAGGTCGGTGGGGATGTTGCAGAGTTGGACGAGCTGAGGGATGAGCCCATTTTCTTGTTCGAGGAGGGCTAGGAGGAGGTGCTCGACATCGACGGTTTGGTGGTGGAGTCGGATGGCTTGTTGTTGGGCATGACCAAGCGCATCCTGGGCACGCTCGGTGAATTTAGTGAGGTCCATTCGATTCATGAATCAGGTTAGGTGCCAACGTGGTGGCAAGTGGAAAAAGGAGGAAAGCCCTGAGGGCGAGAGGTTTGGAGAGGATATTGCCTTGGGAAGTGTGAGACATAATGACGCATTTCAGCCGGGGTGAGTCAGGGGGGCGCGGTTGGGCGGAGGGGATTCTGCGTTTCAAACGGAGGGCTCGGGGTCGGAGTTCCGGGTTGCGCCTCGGGCCGGGCGGGAGATGCCGCGTTTGGTTTTTTCGAGGAAGTCGCAGATGGCGAGGCCTTCGGGGGAGGCGAGTTCGGGGTCGGCGCGGATGGCGGCGATGGCTTGGTGACGGTTTAAGCCGTGGAAGTAGAGGCGCTGGTAGATGCGGTGGAGGGTGCGGATTTGGGAGGAGCTGAGGCCATGTCGGCGGAGGCCGACGCGGTTGAGTCCGGCGACGGTGTTGGTGTCGACGGCCATAAAGAAGGGGGGCACGTCGAGACCGATGCGGGTTTGGCCGCGGATCATGACGAGTTGGCCGATGCGGACGAATTGGTGGACGACGACGGCTCCGCCGAGGAAGGCGCGGTCATGGACTTCGACGTATCCGGCGAGGAGGGTGTTGTTGACGAGGGTGACGTGGTTACCGATGGAGCAGTTGTGGGCGATATGGGCACCGGCCATGATGAAGTTGGAGTCGCCGATGATGGTGGCGGAGCCGGGTCGGGTGCCGCGGTGGATGGTGGCGTATTCGCGGATGACATTGCCTGCGCCGATGCGGACGTGGCTGATGGTGGCGGGGTCGAAGCTGTGGTCTTGGGGTTCGGCACCGATGACGGCGCCGTAGCCGATTTGGGTACCGGGGCCGATGGTGGTGTGGCCGGTGAGGATGGCGTGGGCGCGGATTTCGCAGCGGTCCCCGATTTCGACGTGTTCACCGACGATGGCTCCGGGGCCAAAGGAGCAGCCGGAACCGATTTTGGCTGAGGGGTGGATGAGGGCGTTCATGGTGGCGGGGAGGTCAGAGGTAGCCAGCTTCTTTGAAGCTGTAGTAGCCGGTGGGATAATCGGGTCGGGGGTTGCCGATGATGATGTGGTCGATGAGGGGGATTTGCATGAGAAGGCCGGCCTCGCGGAGTCGGAGGGTGAGGGCGTGGTCGGCCTGGCTGGGGGTGGGATCGCCGGAGGGATGGTTATGGGCAAGGATGAATCCGTAGGCGTGGTGGAGGAGGGGGAAGCGGAGGATGTCCCGGGGATGGGCAACGGTTTCGTTGACGGTGCCGGCGCTGGCTTCGTCGCAGGCGATGAGTTCGAGGCGGGTGGAGAGGGAGATGACGCGGAGGACTTCGCGGGAGAGTTGGCGGAAGCTGTGGCCGAGGAATCCGGCGACGGTGGCGGGATCGTTCATGGGGCGGGCGATGGCGTGTTCGGCGGCGAGGCGGGAGCCGAGGGCGAAGGCGGCGGCGAGTTGGACGGCTTTTGCGGGGCCGATGCCTTTGATGTTGGCCAGTTCGGCAACGGGGGTGCGGGCCAGGCGTTCGAGGGAGCCGAAGTGGGCGAGGAGGTGTTCGCCGAGGTTGAGGGCGGAGCGGCCGGCGATGCCGGTGCGGAGGAGGATGGCCAGAAGTTCGGCGGTGCGGAGTGCCTCAGGCCCCCTGCGGCTCAACCGCTCGCGTGGCCGCTGGTCCGCGGCCATGTCCCGGATTTTGAGATTCATCGATCAGGTAGGGTTGGACTCGGCCGGCGAGGGCAGGAGGGAGGTGAGCGGTGAGGTCGACGAAGTTGTCATGGTAGGATTTGGTGAGGACTCGTCCGGCGCGGTGGATTTCAGCCAGGAGGGCACCGCAGTGTTGGGGGATACGGAGGTGGAGTTCCATCCGCCAGGATTTGAGCATGGAGGTGAGTTCTTCGTGAAAGGATTCGAGGCCGTGGCCTGTTTTTGCGGAGAGGGCGACGGCGTGGGGGTGGGCGGCGAGGATGGGGTCGAGGATGGCGGCTTCGGCGAGGCGGTCGAGTTTGTTGAAGACGTGAAGGGTTTGTTTTTCGCTGGAGCCGATTTGTTTGAGGACGTCATTGACGGCGTTGATTTGGGCGGACCAGTTCGGGTTGCTGAGGTCGATGACGTGGATAAGGATGTCGGCTTCGCGGACTTCTTCGAGGGTGGCGCGGAAGGATTCGATGAGGTGGTGAGGCAGTTTTTGGATGAAGCCGACGGTGTCGCTGATGAGGACTTTCTGGCCGTTAGGCAGGAGGAATTGGCGGATGGTGGGGTCGAGGGTGGCGAAGAGTTGGTCGTTGGCAAAGACGCTGGCTTCGGTCAGCCGGTTCATGAGGGTCGATTTGCCGGCGTTGGTGTAGCCGACCAGGGCGCAGGCGGGCCAGTGGTGGCGCTGGCGTCCTTCCCGCTGGATTTGGCGATGTTTGCGGACCAGTTCCAGGTCGCGTTCGAGGCGGTGGATTCGTTCCTGCACGCGACGGCGGTCAACTTCGAGCTGGGTTTCGCCCGGGCCCCGGGTGCCGATGCCGCCGCTTTGGCGGGAGAGGTGGGTCCACATTCGGGTGAGGCGCGGGGCGAGGTATTGGAGTTGGGCCAGTTCGATTTGGAGTTTGCCCTCCCGCGTTTTGGCCCGTGG
>JBDNCR010000400.1:0-2506 GCA_046719555.1 Verrucomicrobiia bacterium
GCCCGATTTTCGTCGAGGGCGAGTAGGAGGATTTCTTCAGGGAAGCTGATCATGAGGATGGGAGGTGAGGTGAAAGGATTTGAGTGACTCGGAAGGGATGGTAAGAGGAAGCGATGAAGATGGCAAAGGGTTTTGGGAAAGGGGGCGAATTCGCCGGTTCGCCATACGGGCGTCATGGGAACGCCATGAAGGACGGCATGATGGGGGGAATGAAGTGGGGTATCGGCAGGTGGACGGGGGCGGTGGGGTTGGCGGTGGGGATGGTGCTGGTGGTCGGGTGCGGGCCGGGGGCTCCCGAGGAGGAATTGATTGTGGTGCACACGGGACGGATTGGCGGGAATATTTATCCGGTGGCGGAGTCGCGGCAGCCGGGGACGCCGTTGCAGCACTATCCTTATTTGGCCGGGTATATCAAGGCGGTGCGGGCGGAAGCTGAGGCCAAGGGGGTGCCGGTTTTTGTGGTGGATTCCGGGGACAGTTTGACGGGGTCGTTTGCGAGTCATGTGACCGGTTCGCGGAATGTGGCGACGTTTTTCAATGAGATGGGCTATGATGCGGTGGCGTTGGGGAACTTGGATGCGGATGTGGATCCGTCGGTGATCGGGGAGTTGAAGATGCCGGTGTTGAATCCATTTGCTGATTCGATCGGGCGTCCGGCGATGGAGGGGACGAAGTTTTGGACGCGGCTGGCGAAGGGGGGCTCGGCGGTCAATCTTTTTGCCAATTTTTATGGGGATATGAGTGTGGAGAAGTTTCCGACTCGGTTTCCGATGTGGTTTGGACGGGATGCGGGCGGGGTGGTGCCGGTGCGGGATTACGGGGCGTTGACGGAGGCGGCGCGGAGGGAGGGTGCCAAGGGGTAGAATGTGTTTCATTGGATGAAGTTTGAGGGTGGGGCGGAACCGCCGACCGAGTATTTGGAGGGGTTGAAAGCGTTAGGGATGGATTTGATCGTGGCGCACCGGATTTACGGTCGGTCGAAGCGGGATGTGTGGGGGCAAGGCGATTTCAGTGCGTGGTCGATTCCGGTGAGTGAGAATATTTTGCGTCGGAATCAGGGGTTCACGGCGGCTCGGGTTGATTTGGAGAAGCGCGGCGGGCAGTGGCGGGTGAAGAGTCAGGATTTGAAGCAGATGACGGCGAATACGGCCCCGGCAGATCCGGGGATCATCCGCACGATCGGAAAGTTTCAAGCGGAGGTGGCGGCGGCGAACAAGGAGTTAGGGCATTTGGCCAAACCGATGTCGGGGGAAGATATTTTGAAGGCGTATATGGTGGCGTTGAGCGGCTTGGGAACGGTGACAACGGTGGTCTATTCTCCGGAATCGATTCGGACGGAGTTGGATCAAGGGAAGTTGTTGGCGAGTTCGTTGTTTGATGCGTTGCCGTGGACCTCGCCGGTGGTGCGGTTGACGTTGGATGATGCACAGGCGGCGAAGCTGCGAGGTTCGGAGGAGTTTGCGCGTCTGGAGCGGCGAGAGGCGGAGGGACCGGTGACGGTGTTGACGTCCCGGTATTTTGGGGAGGTTTTTCGGCGGGAGCTGGATTTGCGACCGGAGCAGATTGAGGTGCTGTCGGCCGGGTCCGAGTATGAGATTTTTCTTAAATTTGCGGAGCGGAGCGGGGATTTATCGCAGGTTCAGGTTCCGGAGGAATGGAAATATGTCGGGGCACGATAACCGCAGGCGGAGGCGTCGCCAAGAGGGCGGGATCACCCGGCGGGAGGTCGTGGTGGTGGTGTTGTTGCTGGTGGTGGTGGGTTTGATTGCGGTGCCGATGTTGATCAAGCAGCGGGAGGGAAATGCGCGGCTGGCGAGTTTGAATAATCTGCAACAGTGGGGGATCGCCTTTAATTTGTTTTTGATTGAGAACGACAATCGGCTTCCGCAGGTGGGTATGGAGATGACGGGAGAGCCGAACCTTTTTGCGTGGTACAACGCGTTGCCGGTCTATTTGTCCCAGCGGCCGTTAGGGGAGATGGCGGCGGAGGAGCGGCCGCGGCCTGGGCGGGTGGGGTTGTGGAAGGATCCGGCGGCGCGAGAGGCTGATTTTGGGAGTCCGGGAGATTTCTGGTTTGCCTATGGGATGAATCGATGGCTCCAGCCTGATCCAGCCCGAGCGAGTTATAAGATTTACGAGATTGCCGACCCGGGGGCCACGGTGTTCCTGGCGGAGACGGCGTCTCGAACGCCGGGGATTTTTCCGCCGGATGTGCGGTTTCGCCATGTGCATCCGCGAAGTGGGGAGCAGGCGGCGCAGGTTTTATTTTGTGATGGGCACGCGGCGGCGGTGGGTCGGCGGGATTTGGTGGAGGCACCGGGTTTGGATGATCCGCAGCAGCCCTTGGCACCGATTACATGGATTCCCTTTTTCCAGGCCCCAAGGCCGAAATGATCGGAGGGTCCGTTGGGAAAAAAGGGTTGGCCCCTGAGTGCTGAGTGATGGGGGGAGGATGAGCCGGTCTAGGGTGCTGGGGGGAAGGGGAGGTCGAGGATGACGGGGTAGT
>JBDNCR010000401.1:0-2502 GCA_046719555.1 Verrucomicrobiia bacterium
GGAAAGGTGTTGCCATTTCCAATCTTCCGCGCGGGCCCGCACATCGCCGGCCATGGCCACCAGCTCCCGGAGCGACTCGATTTCCTTTTCCAACTCTTCGATGGTGCGGGCAGCGGTGGCTTCTCCCGCGATCTCATCCTCCTTCTTCTCTGCCTCTTCGGCTGTCAGATCGTCCCAATCGCACTCCGGATCATCCTCCTGGGGAATCTCGGCTTTTGCCAGTTCACCCAACCCGCGATGGAGAGTTTTGGCCTCGCCGAGCATGGTCTCCAGTCTGACGAGCCGCCGTTTGAGGGACTGAAAGATGGCCTCGGGGGAGGAGGCCAGACGGCGCTGCAAAATGGTCAAAGCAAACCCAACCGTGCCCCGGCGCTTTTTTTCCAAATTGTCGGCGCGATTCATTTCTGTGGTCACATAAGCGGTCACCGCGGCGTAAAGAGCCGCCTCGCTGTCGGAAAGCGGGTAATTGACCGTTTCGGCGATGCGTTCTGGAAACAAGCGGGTGCCGTCGAACTTGACCAAATCCTCTTTGATCATTCGGCGCATGATGTCGGAGGTGTTGATCTGATGCGCCCCATCGCGGAACTTTCCGAAAAAGCGGTCGGCATCCACCAAAGCCAGCCAGGCTTGAAAATCGGCCTCTTTGCCATTGTGCGGCGTGGCCGTCATCAGGAGAAAATGCCGGGCCACACGCCCAAGAGTTTCGCCCAGCGCATAGCGTTTCGTTTTCTTCAGCTCGTTGCCGAAGTAGTTGGCGGAGAGCTTATGCGCTTCATCGACAATCACCAAATCCCATTGGTTGTTGGCGATTTTTTGATGCAGCTCCTCGGACCGGGCCAATTGGTCCACGCGGCAAATCAAATGATTGCGCTCCCGGAAAGGGTCGCCGCTGGACGTGAGCTCCACCAACTCCCTGCTGAAGATTTCGAACTGGAGATTGAACTTTTGCTCCAATTCATCCTGCCATTGCTCGACCAAACTGCCGGGGGCCACGACCAGGCACCGTTCCAAATCCCCCCGGACAATCAGTTCCCGAATCAGCAGCCCGGCCATGATCGTCTTCCCGGCTCCCGGGTCGTCGGCAAGGATAAAGCGGAGCGGCTGCTTGGCCAACATGGTCTCGTAAACCGCGGTGATTTGATGGGGCAGCGGCTCCACATTCGAGGTATGCACCGCCATCAGGGGATCGAAAAGATGGGCAAGGTGAATGCGGTGCGCTTCCGCGGCGAGGCGAAAAGCCTCCGGGTCGGCGTCCATGCTCCAAGCTCTGCCTTGGGAAGCCGCGTTCAGGTTGTCTTCGTCCGAACGGAACAGCATCCGTTCGCGCAGCGAGTTGTCGGGTCCTCGAAAAACAACATTTTTTGCCCCATCCCCCACCCATTCTTCGGAGATAATCCGGACCACATGGCCGGGAAAAATTCCCTCGACCTCCGAATCTTTGGTGATGTCTTCTAGTTTCATTTCAGGACAGGGCTCGGGTCATTTGGAGGCTTGCCTGTCCAAGAATTCTAGCACCGCCTCCCGCACCACCCATGCGATGCTCACCCGGCGATCCCGGGCAATCTTCTCCACCGCCTCTTTGTCTTTTTTGATCAGGCTGACCGAAATCCGCTCCACCTCATCAGAGTGCAGAGGCTGACGGGATCGGAGGGGAGGCTGACGGCGCATATGCGGCATTACGCACCAAAAATGGCCTCCGCACAATCCCCATTACTTAAGAAAACAGATAACCCCGGAGATTCATCCTGAGCCAAGACTGGGATCGGTTCAATTCCTTGAGCTTCCCGCCCGTGGCGGTATCCGTCGGAGAAAAGTCAGGGCAGTAGTAAAGTTGAGTCCAAATGCGTGACTGCATGATCGGGTAATGAGGTCTCAAGGCGTAGGACATCCTGATTTTGTTGTGATGAAGCCAGAAAAACTTGTTTCCATGCTCGTTCCTCTCCGCAGAACCACTGCTTACTCCGGGACAGAAGATCCGCATGGAAACGGTAAACTGTCGATCCATCTGCTTTCTTATTCTTGCTGATGGCTGTCACGCGAATAAACGATTCGCTATCTACACGAATGACTCTACCAACAAGACTTGAGTCCATTGGAGGCGAACTAGGTGTCATCGAAACAGAAAGCCATCCGCTCTCTTGGATGCCGTGCGTGCATAAAAATCAAGCTCCCCCGGCGGTAGCCAAGGCTCTCAGGACAAGCGTTCCAAACAAGTTGATGGTGCGGTTCATTCTTACTTTTTTGCCGAACGTCGAAGTCCTCCTACAACTGACCGAGGGCGAGACTTGGACTGGGACTTGAAGGTTGAATGGTCATGACGACTTAAACTCGCGGCGGGCTAGGTTTAGGGAGCAACGCCCGATTAGCCATTTTGTCTGTGACTTAGGTTGCGTCTCACGACGTCGCGTGTCGCGAAAATGACCATAATAGCCTGGTCGCGAGATGGGACTGGTATTCGCTCTTTCGCGTGCACTGCGGTGATTCGACTTGTATTGATGATGT
>JBDNCR010000402.1:0-2501 GCA_046719555.1 Verrucomicrobiia bacterium
GGGGGGATTTGTGTGTGCGGGTGCAGCCGGAGGTGGTGTTGCGGTTGGCGGAGGCCTATGGGGGTTGGCTGAGTGCGGTGCAGCAACGGTTGGCGGGGCGGATTTGGTGGAGGTTGACTCGGGGCCGGTTGGGGCAGGTGGCGGTGGAGTTGTTGTTGCTGGCGGCGTTGTTGGCGTATTCGGTGCCGGCGGCTGAGGCGGTGGGACGATTTTTGGACCGGGCCGGGTTGGTGGTGCCGGGATGGGAGTGGGTGTTTGGGGGAGGGGTGATGTTGGTGGCGACGGCGATGGCGGTGGCGGCGTGGCGGAATTTGGCCGCGCTGAGTATGATTTATGCCGAGGCGTTTGCCGGGAGTGAGGGGAGCGCCCGGCGATTTCGGCCGGTGGTGGAGGGGGCGTTGCAGTTGGTGAGTGCGGCGTTGTTGTTATGGCTCATTTGGCTGTTTTGGCCCGATGCGCCAGGGGCACGGGTGATTTTGACGGTGTTGCTGATTGCGGCGCTGGTGTTGGCGGCGGTGTTTTGGCGGAGGTTGGTGGCCTGGCACAGTCAGTTGATGATTTCGTTGCAGTCGGCGATGGGGCAGCGAGGGCCGAGGCGATGGGCGCGGGGATCGGCGTTGGGCGAAGGGAGCGATGCGTGGAAGGTGGAGATTCAGGGCTGCACGATTCCGGAGTTGGGGGCGTGTCGGGGGAAGACGTTGGCAGAGTTGAATTTGCGGGCCCGGTTTGGTTGCACGGTGGTGGAGATTGAACGGCAGGGGACGTTGGTGCCGAATCCGCGGCCAGGGATGGCGTTGTTCGCTGGGGATAAGTTGTTGTTGTTTGGAACGGAGGATCAGATTCGGGCGGCCCGGGCGTTTTTGATGAAGGAGAGTCCGGGGGCTGGGCCGGAGGATTTGTCGGAGGCGGCGTTGGAGACGGTGACGGTTTCAGAGCAAAGTCCGCATGTGGGTAAGACGTTAGCTGAGTTGGCGATTTTCCAAATGACCGGGGTCCAGGTGGTGGGGGTTTTGCGTGGTGGGGTGAAGCGGTTGAATCCGGCCGGATCGGAGGTGATTTTAGCGGAGGATGAGTTGTTGGTGCTGGGTGAGCCTTCAGATTTGGCTGGGTTTCGGCGATGGCTAGCGGGTGGCCCGCAGGAGAAGGGTTAAACATGGGCGGTTGGGATATTATTGGGGATCTTCACGGGCATTTCTCAGCGTTGGAGGCGTTGCTCCGGCGCATGGGTTACCGGAAGCGGTCCGGGGTGTGGAGGCTCCCTGGGAGGAGGGTGCTTTTTTTGGGCGATTTGGTGAATCGGGGACCAGAGATTCCAGAGACGGTGGACCTGGTTCGGGCCATGGTCGAGGCGGGTCAGGCGGTGGCGCTGTTGGGTAATCACGATTTCAATCTTGTGCGGGTGGTGGAGGGGAATGTTTCCGGGACGGAGGGAGAGAAGGCGAGGAAGTTGGTGAAGCAGGCAGCCGATTCCTTGGTGGCTTATGGGGGGAGTCGGCGACGGTTGCGGGCGGCGGTTCGGTGGTTGAGCGGTTTGCCGTTGGTGTGGGAGGATGAGGGTTTCCGGGCGGTGCACGCTTGTTGGGATGAGGGTGCCGTGGGGCGGCTGTTGAGGACCGGGGGTGTGGTGTTGTCGAGGGAGGAGTTTCTCCCGGGGGCATGGGGGCCACGGGTCCGAGCCGCGGAGATTTTGTTGAACGGGCCCGAGCTTACCCTGCCGCTCGAGGTGACGGGGGAGCGGAGGAACCGGCGGGTGCGAACGAAGTGGTGGTTGGCGGGGGCATCATCGTGGACGGAGGCGGCGTATCCGGAGGAGCCTGGTTTGCCAGAGGGACCCCTTCCAGCGAAGGCCGGGCGAGCGTTCCGTGCTTATGGTCCGGATGAGCCGCCGGTGTTTTTTGGCCATTACGGCTTTGTGAAGGAGGCGAGGCCGGTGTTGCCGAATGTGGCGTGCCTCGATTTTGCGGTGGCACGGGACGGGTTCCTTGGGGCCTACCGATGGGATGGGGAGCGGGTGCTGCGTCGCCGGAGGTTTATTGTGGCAAGTGATTGACCGGCGACTTTGAGCGATTCAGAGGAAGCCTTCGGATTTGAGATATTTGAGAAGTTGCTCTTTTTCTTTGGCGGAGGCAGATCCGTCGATCTTCACGATGTTTTTACCTCCGGCGTCGTAGACGGAGATGGTGCCGGGACCGGATTTGAGGTCGATGCGAGCGATGAGGTTGTCTTTGGGCGGGGCCGTTTCGAGATATCGGGCCTGAAGGCGAATGGCCCAAGCCTGCTGCAGGGCATTCTGAAAGCGGAGAAGGTTGCGCAGCACTTTGCGGAGCCAGACGATGTAGACGACGGCGCAAGTCAAAAGGGAGGAGAAAACGCCGACGGCGAGCATCAGGAAGATGGCTTCGGCAGACGGAACCATATTCGCTTAGATAGCATAGTTCTTAGGATTTGCTAGCGCTGGATGGAGGGAGCCGGTTTTAGCGTACTTTGCGACGGAACTCGAT
>JBDNCR010000041.1:0-9168 GCA_046719555.1 Verrucomicrobiia bacterium
TCACTTTATCGGTTCTGGTTCCAGTTACTACCGTTTTCGAAAGCTGGACAGGGTGGGGAAAGATGAGGAAAGGGTTTCATCAAGGTCATTGGGCGTGGATGAGGACCAAGGCGGGGTAGGTTGACGGCGCGAGGAGGGGAACTTAAGGTTCGGGAGGATGTTGTAACCCGAGACATCCTGGGCGGCTGTTCTTCAAGAAGCGGGTGAGGAAAGGTAAGGAGAAAGCGATGACGTTCTTGGGATTTGTAGCGTTTGTGGGGATCATGGTGGTGCTGGCGGCGTTGCCCAGTGCGAGTGTGGCCTTGGTGGTGGCGCGGTCGTCGAGTGGGGGGCTATTGAACGGCTTGGCGACCACGATGGGGATTGTGGTGGCCGATTTATTGTTCATCGCCGTGGCGATGATGGGGATGACGGCGCTGGCGGTGAGTTTGGGATCGGTGTTTTCGGTGGTGAGATGGATTGGGGGCGCGTACTTGATCTGGCTTGGGGTGAAGTTGGTGATGTCGAAAGAGACGACGCCATGGGCCTTGGGGAAGGAGCGGGGATCGGCCCTGGTTTCGAGTTTCGCCGCAGGTTTTCTGTTAACGTTGGGCGACCTGAAAGCGATCTTGTTTTATGCGAGTTTGTTTCCGGCGTTGTTGGATCTTCCCTCTTTGCGGGCCTGGGATCTCGTCCTGATTGGTATGGCCACCATCGTCACGGTGGGCGGGGTGAAGATGGTTTATGCGATTGCGGCGCGGGCGGTGACAGATCGCTTGGGGTGGGCCAGGGGGCATCGGCTTGGCAAGAGCTTGGCTGGGGGCTTGATGATCGGGACAGGCGGTTACTTGATGGTCAAAACGTGAGAGGCGCAAAAGCGCGGATGAAACGCAAGGGACGGGGCCGACGGAGGGGCGTGGAGGGAGTCCCGGCGACTTCGGTAAGGGATTCGGAACGGCGACCGTGGGTAGGGACAAGGACCTTGAAAACTCCGGCCTTTTTGGTTTTGAATTTTTGTTGAAAGGCTATGTCGATCTATGGATCAACACGGCGAATGAAGGTTGCTTTTCTCGGGGATTACGTGCCGAGAAAATGTGGGATTGCGACATTCACGGCCGATTTGCGGAACGCCGTGGCTTCTGGCGAAACGGCGGAGGCGTTTCCGGTGGTGGCGGTGACCGATCCGGGGCGTTCGTATGTTTACCCGCCGGAGGTGCGCTTTGAAGTGCCTCAGAATGATGTGGCCTCGTATGTCCGAGCCGCCGATTTTCTGAATGTTTCCCACACGGACGTGCTTTGTGTGCAGCATGAGTTCGGGATTTACGGTGGGGAAGCCGGGGCGCATTTATTGGCCCTGCTCCGCCGGGCACAGATGCCGACGGTGACGACGTTGCACACGATTCTGGAGAAGCCGGATGGGTTGCAGGCCAAGGTGTTTGGGGAGTTGATCGGTCATTCTGATCGTTTGGTAACGATGACGGAGAAGGGTCGGGAGCTTTTGCAGAGGATTTACCGGGTGAGTTCGGAGAAGATTGTGGTCATCCCGCATGGGATTCCGGATGTTCCGTTTGTGGATCCGAATTTTTACAAGGACCAATTCGGTTTGGTGGGGCGTCCGGTTTTGCTGACCTTTGGACTTCTTTCTCCGGGGAAAGGAATTGAGCATGCGATTGAAGCGTTGCCGGCGATTGTGAAGAGGCATCCGGGGGTGGTGTATGTGATCCTGGGGGCGACCCATCCGAATCTGGTGCGGGAACAGGGGGAAACGTATCGCCTGTCTTTGGAGCGTCAGGTGCGGCGGTTGGGGATGGAAGACCACGTGATGTTCGTCAATCGGTATGTGACGACGGAAGAGTTGTGTGAGTTTATCGGAGCGGCGGACATTTACCTGACGCCGTATTTGAACGAGGCGCAGATTACCTCAGGGACGTTGGCCTACTGTTTTGGAGCGGGGAAGGCAGTGGTGTCGACGCCGTATTGGCATGCGGCGGAGTTGCTGGCGGAGGGCCGGGGCATCCTGGTGAAGTTTGGGGATTCCCAATCGATTGCGGAGGGGGTCAACTCGATTCTGGAGGATGAGCCTCGCCGTCATGCGATGCGGAAGGAGGCTTACATGTTAGGCCGATCCATGGTGTGGAGCCGGGTGGCCCATGCGTATTTGTCGGTGTTCGAGGAGGCGCAAGGTTCGTTTACGGAAACGCGCTTTGGGCGTCGGACCCGACAGGTGCCCACGTTGAGCAGTGCCCGGAGTGATCTTCCGCCGTGGCGGTTGGAACATCTGGATCGGATGACGGACTCGACTGGAACCTTTCAGCACGCGGTGTTTGCCTTGCCCTGGTTTGAGCATGGATATTGCACGGATGACAATGCGCGGACCTTGATTTTAACCTGTCTGCTGGAGCAGTTGGAGGAAACCGATCCGGTGATCCGGCGGATTCAGACGGCGGCGGCGGCGTTCTTGCATCATGCATTTGTGGCGAGCACCGGGAGGTTCCGGAACTTTATGTCGTTTGATCGGCGTTGGCTGGAGCAAGAAGGCTCCGAGGATAGCCATGGGCGAGCTCTCTGGGGTTTGGGCACCGCGGTGGGCCGGACCGAACATGCCGGGTTGAGGGCTTGGGCGGCATCGATTTTTGAAAAGGCACTTCCGGTGGTGGGAGAGTTCACTTCGCCACGAGCTTGGGCGTTTACGGTCTTAGGCTTGCACGAGTATTTGCGGACATTCGAGGGCGATTTGTTGGCCAACCGGATGCGCTTGGAGTTGAGTGGTCGGTTGCATCGACTTTTTGTGGATAACCGTCAGCCGGATTGGCTTTGGTGTGAAGAGATTGTTAGTTATGACAATGCCCGGTTGTGTGAGGCTTTGATCATGTCGGGACGGTGGACGGGACAGGCAGGGATGTTGGAATGCGGGTTGGAGGCGCTGCGGTGGCTGATGGGGGTGCAAACGGCTTCGACGGGACACTTTCGGCCGATTGGATCGAACGGTTTTTGGCGGCGAGGAGGCGAGCCTGCCCGGTTTGACCAACAACCGATTGAGGCGTGCGCGGCGATTAGTGCCTGTTTGGAAGCGTTTGCGGCCTCGGGGGATGGCTTTTGGAAGAAGCAGGCGGAGTCTGCTTTTGATTGGTTTCTGGGAGTGAATGATTTGGGCTTGCCTCTTTATGATCCGGGTTCGGGCGGTTGTTTTGACGGGCTGCATGAGAGCCGGGTGAACCAGAACCAAGGGGCAGAATCGACCTTGGCTTTTTTGATTTCGCTGGCCCAGATGCGTTTGCAACGCGATGCGGCTGCCAGCTTTGGACCTGATACGACACGCTCATGAGTGCTGATGATCCGTTGATTCAACGTCAGGAGCTCACGTTGTCGCCTAACCCGCGGCGGGTTCTGTTGCGACCGTTTGTTCCTTCGTTAGTTGTGAAGCCGGAGGCCCGGCCGGAGGCGAGTCCGCGAATTCTCTCGCTTTTTGCCCGGGTGATGATGCTGGATGAGGAGGAGGTGCGGGGGAAACTGGAGGAGGTGCTGGCCGAGTTTGATGATCGGCATGACGATATCCGGGGGATTTTTCGAGATCGATTTGAACAAATACGGCCCCTGCTGCCGACGGATCGTTGTCTGACCGAGGAGCGGAGTTTGCTGCTGGGATCGTATTTCACCAATGAATATTCTTTTGAATCGAGCGCCTTATTTAATCCGAGCATGGTGCCTGCGCCCGAGGCCGACCCCCGGGATGAACGGTGTCGTTTTATTTTGAGCCTACGGGCAACTGGGGAGGGGCACATTTCCTCGATTACCTTTCGGTCGGGAGAGGTGGGGTTGGATGGCAGGGTGAAGCTGAATCCGGCGTCGCGGATTGTGCGGTCACCGTTGCCTTTGCCGGCGGCCGAGTATGATCGGGCGATCTTTCGGAGGAAGCTGCGGGAGTTAGGCCTTGAACCGGGAGCGGTGCAAGCGGCGACGGAGGGTTTGGCGGACCGATTTGTCATGGAGGATTTGGTGCAGGCGTTGAAGCGGTTACGTTCTTCGGGGGCGGATCCGGAAGTGATCCGGGCTGGGTCACGTGCGTTGATTTTAGCGCAGGCGAACTACACGGTGCGTTTTGAAGACGGCACCGACATTTCCAGTCGGATTTTGTTTCCCTACGCGCCAACGGAGGTGAATGGGATTGAAGATGCTCGTTTTGTGCGCTTTTCCGATGAGGAGGGCACCCGGTACTATGCAACCTATACGGCTTATGATGGCAGCGTGGTGCTGCCGCAGATGTTGGAGACCCGAGATTTCCAGGAGTTCACGATTTGCACCTTGAATGGACCGGCGGTGAAGAATAAGGGACTGGCTTTGTTTCCGAGGCGGATCAACGGCCTCTATACCATGCTGGGACGACAGGATAGTGAGAACATTCACATCATGTTCTCGGACCACCTTCACTTCTGGCATGAATCGGAGATTCTTCTGCGGCCGTCCCAGCCGTGGGAGTTTGTGCAGTTGGGGAATTGTGGCTCGCCGTTGGAAACGGCGGAGGGTTGGCTGGTGCTAACGCATGGGGTGGGGGCGATGAGGAAGTACAGCATTGGAGCGGCGCTGCTTGATTTGGAAAATCCTCGGCGGGTGATTAAACGGTTGCGAGATCCTTTGCTTCGCCCCGCGCCGGATGAGCGTGAGGGGTATGTGCCGAATGTGGTCTATAGCTGCGGGGGGATGATCCATGGGGAGCATCTCATTTTACCGTATGCCATTTCAGACACGGCGACGCGGTTTGCTACGGTCCGGGTGCGGGATTTGCTGGAGGCGATGTCGCCGGTATGAACGGGAATCAGTAGCGCCACTCAAAGCCACCGTAGAGGGCGAAGCCGTCCCCGGGGAGGAATTGTGCGGTATCGGCTCCACCAGCATTGGCGACGATGCCGGTGGTGGGGGAGTAGGTGGCGTCGAGGAGGTTGCGGCCTTCAATGAAAAGGGAAAAGCCGCGAGGGCTTTCGTAGCCGACTTTGGCGCCGAGGATGGCGAAGGAGTCGGCAAAGAAGGTGTTGGCGTGATCGACCGGGAAACGGGTGGCAGACCATTCGACGTTGGGTCCAAGGTAGAGACCCCAGGGGTGCCGGTAGAGGATTTCGGCGCGGTAGAGGTGTTCGGGAATGCCGGCGAGTTGGTTGCTGCCGTAAACGGGGTCATGGGCGAAGGTGAACCGGCTCCAGTTGTAGATTTGGCGGAGCTCGATGCGGTCGCGGTCGTTGAGCGTTTCTCCTCGGGCCAGGAGTCCATCCCCGAGCCGGGTGCGGAGGCCGAGCTCGAGGCCGGTGTGAAGGGTCGGGGAGGCATTGATGGTGCCGAGGGGATTTCCATTGGCGTCGTTAAGGGAGAGGAGTTCGTTGTCAATCCAGGCGTGATAGAAGGCGGTGTCCCATTCGAGGCGGTCCCAGGAGCCACGGGAACCGACTTCGAGGGTGGTGGCACTTTGAGCTTTGAGAGATTGGGTGATGATGCGGGGCAGGCGGTTGGGGAATTGAGGGGGGCCCGCTGAAGCGACGAAGGTTTTGATCTCGCCGAAGGAGGGAGGTTCGAAGCTGCGGCTGAGGTTGCCGAAGAAACGGACGTTGGGGGTGGCATCCCAGAGGAATCCCAGTTTGGGATTGTAGCCGGTGTAGGATTGGTCTCGGGAAGCATCGCCGTCGGCGAGGAATCGATCTTGGAAGTTCCGCTCGGCATAAGCGAATTGGAAGCCGGGGACGAGGGCGAAGGTTTCGGTGATCCAGAGTTGGTTTTCGAGGTAGAGCTCGAGGTTAAGGGAACGTTCGGTTCCTTCGGCAAACTTGCGGCCACGCGCCTCGGTGGTCATGAGGTTCTCGAAGCGGGTGTCTTCGGCCCAACTTCCGGAGGGGTTAACGCCGAGGACCAGCTGGTTGCGTCGATCCAGGAGCTGGTGTTCGGTGGTCCAGCGGAGCTCGCCGCCGAGGTTGTTGCTGACCAGGTCGATGGTGCCTGGGCCGGTGGCGAAGGTGGGGGTCAGGATATTGAAGATGGGATGGTCGAGATCTTTGTAGGCCCAGTAGAGGGTGGATTCGAGGAGACTGTCGCCGATTTGGGCCGTGGTTTTGTTGCCGATGCGGACGTAGTCGAAGTCCCGTTTGTCGATGCGGCGTTTGTTGGCGGCGGCGGCCTGGCGGGGGTTGGTCTTCATCTGCGCTTTGGTGAGAGCGCCGGGCAGTTCGGAGTCGCTTTGGGCGAAGAAGACGAACATCCGGGTTTCGAGCTGCTCGGAGATACGCCAGCCGGTGTTGGCGGCGAGGCGTTGGTTGTTTTGTTGGCTAAAGTCGCGGTAGCCGCCGGTGGAGTTGTGGGTCAAGGAGACGTAATAATCGAAGGGTCCTGCCACAGCACCGGAACTGATCTGGCCCTGCCAAGTGTCCCAACTTCCGGCCATGCCTCGAACTTGGGCCAGGGAAGCGTCGTGTCCGGTGAAGGTGACGAAGTTGATGGCTCCGCCGAGGGTGGCGGCACCGTAACGGAGGGCATTGGCACCACGAAAGACCTCAACGTAACGATAGGCCAGAGGTTCGATGGCCTGCATATCGAATCCTCCGTCGGCTTCGCCGAAGGCAAGGCCGTCCTGGAGGAGCTTGATTCCGCGTCCATGGAAGGTGCGTTGGATGCCGGAGCCGCGGATGGAGAGGCGGGCTTCCTCGGCACCGAAACGGGGTTGAACGATGACACCAGGCTGGAAGTCGAGAACATCGCGTAGGGTGGAGGCGCGACCTTGGCGGAATTCGTCCGCGGCGATGAAGTTGGTGGCCCCGGCGACGTCGCGCAGGGTGCGAAGAGCTTGGTCAGGGCTAGCAACCGTCAGAGAGGTTTCGGGTGTGGATCGCACGACGACCACCGGCAAGCGGTCAGCGGCCGGGGTGGAGAAGACGGCCGCGAGGAAGTAAACGGCCGTGCAAGCAAAGCTTTTGTTCATGAGCGTGGAGGGTGTTGGAAGGTTGATGGAGCCGAGGGGTGATTACACCCCGACGGGTTGGTGCGGAATGAGGGAGGGGGACAGGTCGGGCCCGTGCTGGGGCCTGGCTGTCGGAAGGATTAGCCAGCGCTAGGCGTGCCGCGGAGGCGGGGTCTCGGGTTCCTGCCGCAGGTCTGGAACGGGGAGGAGCGGGTCGAAGGGCCAGGTTGAGATGGCGCTTGGGGCTCTGGATGGCAGGAGAATGGACCGACTGGCAATGGCCTCGAGTTTAAGGGGCTGGGCGAGGCGGAGGGGTTTCTGGGAATCTTCTTTGGCGCGGCTTTCCTCGATCTTGAGGCAGAGGCCGCAGGGATTGTTGCCGGAGAAGGTTCGATTGAGACCATCACGGAGCCCAAAGGCTTGAGTATAGGTCACGGCCATGCCTGACCAGGCAATGAGTTGGAGGGTGGTCCAGTGTCCGCCGCTGAGGGCGAAGAGGGCGGCGAAGCTGAGGAGACCACCAACCCGTCGAAACATTGGACGAGAGAGAAGACGAAGGAATGGGAGAGGGTCAAGAGGTTTTTGAGGCGAAGCGGGTGGGGAACGATTCGGCTTGATATCATAACAGCTAATGATAGAAAGACTGTGTGATTGTTTATGCTTATGAAGAGGAGTGGCTTTCGACCCCGGAGTCGTTTGCCCAACGGTGGAATGAGCGTCCGTTTCTGGTGATTTGGGAGGTGACGCGGCGGTGTGCCTTGGCGTGTCGGCACTGTCGGGCCGCAGCCCACAGCCGGTGGGACCGGTCGGAGTTATCGACGGAGGCAGGCCGACGGTTCCTGGAACAGGTGGCGGAGTTGGGTCCGAAGGTGATGGTGTTGACGGGCGGGGATCCGTTTGCCCGGGGTGATTTGTTGGAGTTGGTTCGGTTTGGGGTGAAGGAGTGTGGGTTGAACCTGGCGCTGAGCCCCAGTGCGACGCCGGAGTTTTTGGAAGCGCCTTTGATGGCGTTTGCGGAGGCTGGGGTGCGGCGGGTGAGTTTCAGTCTGGATGGGGCCGAGGAGGCAACCCATGATGCGTTTCGGGGCGTGGCGGGGACGTGGCGCCGGACGATGACGGCTGTGGCCAAGGCCAGAGGGGCCGGTTTGGAGGTGCAGATCAATACAACACTTGGCGCGATGAATGTTCATGAGTTTGAGGGACTGGAGCGGGTGGTGGAGGAGATCCGGCCGGCGATGTGGAATGTGTTCTTTTTGGTGCCGACGGGCCGGGGACGGCGAGAGGTGGGCTTGGGGGCGGAGGAGACGGAGCGAATTCTGGAGCGGTTGGCAGCGGTGGAGCAGGAGGCGCCGTTTGCGGTGAAAACGACCGAGGCGCCGCAGTTTCGTCGAGTGGCCCTGCAACGGTGGAGGAAGATCGGGGGTCGGCGGCCACCGAGGAGTCTGGGGGTGGGGGATGGGCGGGGATGTGTGTTTGTGTCGCATCGGGGCGAGGTGTTTCCGTCGGGTTTTCTGCCGGTGCCGTGCGGGAACATTCAGGAGCGGAGTGTGGGGAAGATTTACCGTCAACATTATGTGTTCCGGCAACTACGGGATGCAGATCAGTTGAAGGGTAAGTGTGGTCGGTGTGAGTATCGGTGGATGTGTGGGGGTTCTCGGGCGCGTGCGTTTGCGGTTAAAGGGGATTATCTGGCGTCGGAGCCGAGTTGTCCTTATCAGCCTGGAGGGGTTGACGGATGTTAAATGTGACGCGGCTTTTGTGTGGGGAGCCTCAACCAGCGGATGGGCTCCGGTATGGTCTGGGGGCCGGGGCATCCGAAAGGGCGTCGGGTCGGCGGCCGGTGGTGGTGTGGAACGTGACGCGGCGGTGCAATTTGAGTTGTGTTCATTGTTACTCGAACTCGGATGGGCGCGAGTATCCGGGTGAGCTGACGTTGGGGGAATGTCAGGCGGTGATCCGGGACCTGGCCGAGTTTAAGGTGCCCGCGGTGTTGTTGTCGGGAGGGGAGCCCATGCTGCATCCGCATTTTTTTGAGATTGCGGAGGCGGCGGTGGCGGCCGGGTTGCGGGTGACGCTTTCGACCAATGGAACTCGGTTGAATCGGGAGGCGGTGCGCCGGTTGAAGGGGTTGGGGTTGGCTTATGTGGGGATTTCGTTGGATGGAATTGGGGCGGTGCATGATCGGTTTCGGGGTCGTCCGGGAGCGTTTGATCGGGCGGTGACCGCGTTTCGGCTTTGTCGCGAGGAGGGGCAGA
>JBDNCR010000042.1:0-9094 GCA_046719555.1 Verrucomicrobiia bacterium
GCGGTGGTGTTCCGGGATGTGCCGGCAACACGCCGGGTCATTGGGGATGCAGGGGAACCTTTTTCCGGACCAGATTTGCCGGGTGCCTTGGCCGAGGTTTTGGATCGATTGGTAGGCGATCCGGAGCACTGCGCAGAGTTGGGTCGGAAAGCTCAGGCTCGGGTGCGAGAGAAATTTGGATGGGATCGAGTCATGGACGATTACGAGCGTTTGTTTGAGTCGCTTTGATCAGGGGGATGATCGAAGTTAACGAACGTTGAAGGCGACACCGACGCCCACCCGCGTGCCAGTTCGGGGACAGGGCGAGTAACGATATCCAGGATGATACCATACGGGACGGGGACGGTAGTAGTGACGAGGGTAATAGGCAGGTCCGAAGGTGCCAAAACCGACCGAGAAGACGGGGGCAGGTCGAGCGACGATGACTTCTCGAACGACGGTGGCCCGGGGGACTTCGGCCACGGGAGTGGCGCGCTGGGCGGCAGCGCGTTGCTGGGCGGCCCGACGTTGAGCGGCGGCACGTTGTGCCGCGGCGGCTTGGGCAACAAGTTCATCTCGACGAGCGACGGCCAGGGCGAGCTGGGCGGGCAGGCGGTCGGTGTCAGCGACGAGGCGAGAGACGCGGTCGTTGAGGAGGCGGAGCTGGGTTTCATGGGCTGGGGAGATCAGGCGGTCAGCGGGTTTGAGGCGGAATTGTTCCCGGAGATTGGATTCGAGGGCAGCGAGGTCGGCGGGGCCACGGGAAAGGCGGGTGGCCGAGGCGCGAAGGGTGTCGGTTTCGGCGGTCAGCCGCTCGACAGGAATGGTGTTGGGACGTGAAGCGGAGGTGGCTTGGGTCAGCGCGGTCTGAAGGTCACGCTGCTGAAGTTCGGCGGCGGAGAGGAGGCTTTCAAAGGAGCGGGCTTCGGCGGAGAACGCTTGGGCATGGGCGGCGGTGGCCTGGTTTAGTCGGGACTGGTGGTCGAGGTGGGACCAGAGGAGGTAGCCGCCGATCGCGACGGTGCCGAAGAGCAAGGGCGTGACGACGAGGAGAAGAAGTGCGGCGGCAAGGAAGAGGGAGCGACGGGAGAAGCGGAGGGTGATGAGGCCGGGGGTGTCCGGAGCGGGAGATGGTTCCATAGCCGGTTAGACGGTGCGGGGACAGAAACGATTCAGGAAAATGAGGTGAGCGAGGGGGAATTAGGAGTGATCCAAGGCGGTGCGGAGAAGACGGAGAAGGTCCCGGGTTCGATACGGTTTGTTCAGGAATCCTTGGATGGTGCAGCCTGACTCCCGTTCAACTTCGGCGTGGTTGCCGGAGCCACTGGTCGCCAGGATGGGAAGTTGGGGGTTAAGTTGGCGGAGGGAACGGATGGCTTCGGGACCGCCGAGGTTGGGCATGTGAAGGTCAACGACGGCTGCCCGAATGGGGTCGCTGGCGTGACGAAAGATTTCGATGGCGTGGTGTCCATCGGTGGCGGGAAGGGGTTGAAATCCGGCGGAGCGGAGGACATGGCAGGTGGTTTCCCGGAGGCGGTGATCATCGTCGATAACAAGGATGGTTTCGCCACGGCCACCGGAGAGCTGGGGAGGCGGCGCGGGGTTCGGTGGGGAGGTTGGCTCGGGAATGGAAGGGAGATAGACGGTGAACTGGGTGCCGAGTTCGGGGGCCGAGGTGAGGTGGATCCGGCCGCCGTGATTGCGGATGATGGTGTGGCTGGTGGAGAGGCCAAGACCGGTGCCGCGCCCGACTTCCTTGGTGGTGAAGAAGGGGTCGAAGGCGCGGGCTTGGACTTCTGGAGTCATGCCATGACCGGTGTCGGAGACAGTAAGGAGCACCTCGGGCGGTGTGTCTTTTTTGAGAGGGGGGAGGGATTTGAGGCCGAGGCGGAGGGTGCCGCCCGAGGGCATGGCATCGCGGGCGTTGATGCAGAGGTTGAGGAGAACCTGATGCAGTTGGGTGGGGTCGCCGAGGATGGAGGGGATGGGGGCGGGGTCAATATCAACCTGAAGTTGAATGTTTTTGGGGAAGGTATCGTGGATCAGGCTGGCGATGTCGGCGATAAGCTGTCGCGGATTCAAGGGAATTTTCCGGCCTTCGGACCCACGGGCAAAAAGAAGGACCTGGCGGACCATGTCGGCGGCGCGTTGGGCGGAGTCGAGGATGGCGCGGAGGAGACGTTTTTTTTCCGGATCGGACTCATCGAGGCGGAGGAGGTCGGCGGACATGAGGATGGGGCCCAGCGCGTTATTGAGGTCGTGAGCAATGCCGCCGGAGAGGATGCCGAGGCTTTCAAGTCGTTGGGCACGTGTCCGGAGAAGTTCACGCTCTTTTTCGTGGGTGATGTCGGTATCCCAACCGCGGTAGCCGATGAAGTTGCCTTGAGGGTCGAGAAGGGGACCTCCGGAGGAGCTCAGCCAGATGAGGCGTCCGTCTTTGGTGATGACCCGGTTTTCGTAGTTGGTGGCGGGAAGTTTTTCGGAGAAATGACGGAGGACGTCGAGGCGGAGTTCTTCGCGTCCGTCTTCGGGATGAAGGTCCCAGAGATGAACTTTGCCGATGAGTTCTTCGGGGCGATAGCCGATGACCTCTTCAACGACCGGATCGAGGAATTGGTAGAGGCCGTTGGCATCGCATTCCCAGACGAAGGTGCGGTTGCGGCGGGCGAGGTCGGCATAGCGGGCCTGAGTGGCAAGGAGTTCGGCGGTGCGGCGTTGAACGGTTTCTTGGAGTTGGGACCGGAAGCGGGCTTCGGAGGAGGCGATCCACCAACTGGTGCAGGCAAGCACGAGGCCACCTCCCAGCAGGATGAGGGCGGACGGATAGATGGTTGCCCGGTGGAAGTCTGGGCCGGGTCGGGCATGGAGGAGGTAGGTGTTACCAAAGGCGAAGAAGGGGCGGTAGAATCCTTGAGCGGAAGCGGGAGGGGCTGCGGATGAGTTGGATGATCCGGCGAGGAAGGTCGGAGGAGAGTCGGGTTGAACTTCGAACCAGTCGATGATCACCTGGTCATCGTTTCCGAGGGCATTCTTGAGGATGGCATCGGGCCGGACAATGGCCGAGGCACAACCAAGGAGGGAGCCGTCCGGGAGAAAAACGGGGTGAAGGAGGGCGAGACGGGGTTCGGACAGGGGGCGATGGGCAAGTTGAAGCAAGGTGGTGGCGGTGGGGGCGCGACGTCGGAGCGCCCAAGAGGCGAGGTTCAGGCGGGTGGCCTCAGATTCAAAGATGAAGCCGAGGATTTTTTGGTTCTCCTGGCGGGGTTCGACGAACTCGACCATAAGGGCTCCTTCGGGAAGAGAGCCGGGACCTGGGGCTGGAAGTTGGTCGAGGCGCCATGGGTTGAAATTGGGGAGGTTGTCTCGTTCTCGAATCTGGGCGAGCGTGGTGTCGAGGGTTTGAGGGAAAACCGGCTTGAGCCAAAACCAGGCGTCGACCCCTGGGTAAGTTTTTAGGTGCTCGGTGAAGGTGCTAAAATCCTGGGCGTTGACCTCCTGGGAGGCGAGGAAGAAGGCGGCGATACTTTCGGTCCCGATGCTGGTGATATTGACGGTGGTTTCGATAATCTGACGTTGGATTGGGGTCGCGATCGTGAAGAAGTCATTGGAGATGTGGTGTTTTTGGTGGGTGAAAATGGTCAAGGAGGCGGCGAGCGAGGCGAGTAGAATGACGCCGGCGATAAGGAAGGCGTCGGCATGGTCTTTGGCGTGGTGGAGCCAAGGGGGCAGAGGCGAGGATAGCGACTTGAGGAGCCACCATCCGACGACGAGGGCAAGGGCGGCGGCTAGCGTGGTGCCGGCGATGGCGAGTTGTGGAAAGAGGGATGGGCGGAAAAGTTCGGGCTTTACCAGCATCCAGAGGCGGATGGTTTGATCTTTATTCGGGGGGCCAATCGGAGCGCTGGCGATCGAAAGCCGGTCCGGATGGAGATGCTCGAGTGGGTGGGTTGGGAAGGCTTTCGGCGAGGCGGGAAGGGAAGGTGGAGGTTGGCCGACCGAGACAAGGGCTTTGACGCTGTCCGGTTGATGAAGGGCGATGGTCAGACCCAGGAGGCCGGGAGTGATGTGGAGGACGGTTTGGAGTTGGGTTTCGGTGAGGACAAGTTCCTCTGGAGTGGGGGCTGATCCAAAGCGAAGTTCAATCGAGTCGGCAAGCATCTGGCCGGTGAGGTTGATTCGCTCTGCCGTCTCTTGGAGCCAGGCGTTGCGCCAGGCGAGGCCCGCGAGGATCGCGACCAAGAGGATGACCGCAAGCAGGCCGAGGGCGATCCAAGTGGATGGCGGCTGGGGTCTAAGCCTCACTCAGAGAGGTTAACAGGTTGGGGAGGGAGAAGGCGAGCGGAGTTGATCGTCTTGGGAGGTGGCTTCCCCTGTCTTCACACGCTCCCAGGCAGCGTCGAGTTCGGCCAGGGATTGATCTTCGAGGGATTGTTGGCGGGAGCGAACGTCGGCTTCCAAGGCGCGGAAACGACGGGAGAACTTCGTGGCAGCTTGCCGGGCGACTTCTTCTGCGTCGAGGTGGAGGTGGCGGGCGAGGTTAACGATGGAGAAGAGGAGATCACCGAGTTCTTCGGCTTGCCGGGCCGGGTCAGTTTCTTTCTGGAGTTCGTTGAGTTCCTCGTGAATTTTGTCCCAGACGGGGGCGGGGTTCGGCCAGTCGAACCCGACGCGGGCCGCTTTTTTCTGGAGTTCCTGGCATTTCATGAGGGCGGGGAGGTGGGCGGGAACACCGTCGAGGGCGGAGGCGCGTTGGGGCTTTTCTTTGGCTTTGATTTGGTGCCATTGGGCGAGGACGGCGGCGGAGTTCGGGAGGGAGTCGGTGCCGAAGACGTGGGGATGACGTCGGATCAGTTTCTCGCAGAGCGCGTTGACGACGTCAGGAAAAGTGAAGGCACCCCGTTCGCGGGCAATTTGACTGTGGAAGACGAGGTGAAGGAGGACGTCACCGAGTTCTTCTTGGAGGAGGGCATCATCTGCGGCGTCGATGGCTTCGAGCAGTTCGTAGCATTCTTCCACGAGCTGGGTTTTGAGGGAGAGGTGAGTTTGCTCGCGGTCCCACGGACAGCCGTCAGGGGCACGGAGTTGGGCCATGATTTCGAGGAGGCGGTCGATGGGGGCGGAGGCGTTCATGCGTGGAGGCGAAGTTCCAGAGTGTCGCCGGGTTTGAGGGTCGGAGGTTTGGGAAAGGATAGGGCGACGGAGTTCGGAATGGCGGTGATGGTGAAGTCGCGATCGGTGATGAGGGCTTTGTCGTTGCGGGTGAGTGCGAGTTTTTTGACTTGAGAGAACGGGAGACCGAGTTCGAGGCCGCTGGGGCGGAAAGTGCCGGTGATGGGAAGGAGCTTGAGGGTGGTTTTGGTCTCGGAGGCTTTGAGGTCGGCGTGGACGAGTCCTAAGCCGGCGGAGAAGAGTCCGCGGGCACGATCGGAAGAAGGTGGCGCGAAGCTGTAGATGCCGTTGCGGTGGCCAACGCCGAGGTGTCCATGAAGGATGGCCCAGGAGCTCATGGGCCGGTAGTAGTGGGCACCGAATTCGTGGTGGTCGAAATAACGTCCGGACTGCCGATAGGCGCGATCGACGGCGGCGATGATCGGCAGGGCGAGGTCGTCGTGTCCGGTATGGAGCAGGAAGGCGGCGAAGGCGAGTTCCACGCCGGTCCATCGGACGTTATGTTGGTCATCCCAACAGTCGTCGGGGACAGGGTGGCGACCGTTTGGATCGCCGGGCCAGGAGCAATTGATCAGACCGATGCGGCGGGTGTTGCGTCGGACGATTTCGGGAAGGACCTTGCCGAAGCGGGCAGAGGGAATGTTGGGGGCAAAGGCGGTGAGGAGGTTGCACCATTCGCCAATGAGTTGGTCGGTGAGACAACCGTCGGAGGGGCCGCCCGAGTCGCCGGGCGCAGTGGAGCTAAGGCGGTAGTATTTTCCGTTCCAGAGGCGTTCTTCAAAGATGCGGCGGCAGTCGGAGAGGATGGCTTCGTAGCGGGCGACGTCGTCGGTGTGGTCGAGGAGGCGGGCGGCTTCGATGAGATGGGAGAGGGCGGACATCCAGAGGGAGGCGATGAAGGAGGCCACTCCGGGCATGGCGAAGTTATCGTAGGTGCACATGTGTTGGCGGTTCTCGGCGTCGGGCATTCCGTCGTGGTCGGGGTCCCGTTCACGGAGGGTATATTCGATCGCGGCCCGGCAGTGGGGATAGAACTCGGCAAGGAGGGTGGAGTCGTTGGCCCAGAAGGCGGAGCGGAGGGCAAGAATGACGAACTGGGGGGCGAGGTCGATGCGCGGCACCTTATGCTCGGAAGCATCACCGAGGTGAAAGGCACCGGAGAGGCCATGGGGGACGATGCCGTTGGGAGCTTGGAGTTTGGCCCAACAGCGCGCGCCGGAGATGGCAAGGTCGGGAAAGAGCGATTGGACGGCGATGAGTCCGTAGAGGGAGACGTCGACGGTGGCGAGCGGTCCCCAGGAACGTTCCGGGGTGAGTCCTTCGCGGATGCCAAACTCTCCGTGGGCCGAGAGGGTGGAACTGGCGGCGAAGGTGTTGAGATGGGAGTTGATTTGGTCGAGGACGAATTCCGGGAGGGTGGAGTCGTAGAGCGCGTGATGGAAGGCGGAGGTGCGGGCGAGGAGATCGGTGCGAACACGGGCGAAGTGACGAGCGACTTCGGTGGCGTCTTGGTAACTGCGTGCGTAATAACGGCCTTGAGGGGAGCCGTCGACGGCTCGGTCATTGGGGAAGTGCCAGGTGAGGGCGAAGGAGTGGCGGAGGGACTGGTCTTTTTTGGAGAAGGTGTGGGCGATACCGAGCGAGGAGAAATGACGGGGGTCGGCGCGAGGGACGCCGGTGACGGGGTCGGGCGAGTTACGTCCAGCGGTGTCATCGAGGTTGATGAGGTCACGATTTTCGATGAGCCGCTCGTAGTACCAGTGGCGATGTTCCCAGCCGAGGTAGTGTGAGGATTTGGGGTGGAGGCTGGTGAGGGCCATGGTGCCAACGGTAGGGTGATTAGCGGGGACGTTTCCGCAGGAGAGTTGAGCGACGATGCCATCCTTGGTTTTGGCGAGGTGGGTTTGGTAGAGGCGATCGGGGAGGTCGTAGGCGACGGCGTGACGGAGGGTGCCGAGAAGGAGGAGGTGGACTTTGCGGTTGGAGGTGGCGCGGAGGGTGAAGTCGAAGCAGGCGACGGGGAGGGTGCTGGCGGCGAGGTCGTGGGGAATGAAAGGGGACCAGGCGTTGAGGTCGATGGTGAAGGGGAGGTCCGGATCGGAGAAGCGGAGTTGGGCGAAGGGGAAGGAGAATTCGGCTTCGATGCGCTCGATGCCGGTGAGCCACGGGAAGCAACTCTGATGGTTGGGGATGGAACCAACGTAGTAGCCTTCAGGGATCTGGAGGATTTTGAGGAAGGGTTCTTCACCTTCGACCTCAACGCGGAGAAGGAAAAAGAGCATCTGATCCTCTGGGAGAGGGCAGAAGGGGCCGTAGGAGCGGGGGAGGTTGTTGAAGATGGACCAGTTGCGGAAAATGCCGTCGTGTCGCAGTTCGATGGAGCCGGCACCGATCCCGCCAAGGGCGATGCCGGAGAGTGGTTTTTGTTCGCGGGTGAGGGATTGAACAAGGGGCATAGGGGGTGAAGTTGAGGGAAGGTGAGGTTGAAGGAAAAGGGAAAATGGGGCGGGGCTTAACGTTTCCGGGCGGTTTGGGCCATGGATTCTTTGGCATCTTCACCGACGGTGAAGGGGAGGAGGTCGGAGGTGGCGAGGAGGGTGTCGACCACCCGGTCGGCGGCGTCGGGGCGGGCCAGGGCGAGGGCGGCGCGGCTCATGGAGGCGAGTCGGTCGGGGTCGGCGAGGAGTCGATCGATTTTGTAGGCCATGGTGGTGACTTCATTGCATTTGATGGCGACACCTTTTTCGAGGAGGTGATCGCTGTTGCGCTCTTCTTGTCCTGGGATGGGGGAGAAGACGACCATGGGGAGGCCTCGAGCGAGGGCTTCGGCAGTGGTGAGTCCACCGGGTTTGCTGATGAGCAGGTCGGCGGCTCCCATCCAGTCGGCCATTTGGTCGGTGTAGCCAAGGACGGTGTAGTGAAGGTGAGAAGGGGGGGGGCGTTTGTGGAGTTGTTGCGCAACGCGGGTTCGAGTTTCTTCGTTACGGCCGCAGATGACGACGATTTGGGCGGGGGAACTGAGGTGGTTGAGAACCCGAACGACATGGTCAGCGGGGCCGACGCCGAGGGCTCCAGCGGAGACGAGCAGGAGGGGAAGATCGGGTCGGAGGCCGAAGGCGGTGCGGAGGGCGAAGCGATCGACGGGGCGGGAGAAGGCAGGATCGACGGGAATCCCGGAGACGGTGATCCGTTCTGGAGGAAGGCCGAGCATGGTGAGGTGAACTTTGGTTTCTTCCAGGGCGACGAAGTAGTGGTGGAAGGAGCGGGAGAGCCACATGGCGTGCATATCAAAGTCGGTGACGACGATGGCGAGACGGGTGCGGATGGCTCCGGTGGCGTTGAGGTGGGAGATGATTTCGGAGGGGAGGAAATGGGTGCAGATGGCGACGTCGGGCTCGAAGCGACGGATCATTTTGATCAGTCGACCGGTGTTGAGGCGATCGAGCATGAAGCGCATCCGGTCGGTTTTCCAAGGTTCGTCACTGGTGTCGTACCACCAGCCGAGGAAGGTGGGGGCGTTTTCAACTAGTTGGATATAGAGTTTGGAATAGAAGTCGCGGAAGAGTTTGTTGGTGTAGGCGAGGGCGTCGATGTTCTGGACTTCAGCGATTTCGGAGCGGGCTCGGCAGGCTTGAGCGATGGCGTCGGCGGCGCGAAGATGCCCGGTTCCGGCGGAGGCGGAGAGGATGAGGAATTTACGAGGGGGGCGATCCATGGAAGGAGCCGAACGGGCTAAGGGGCTGCATACTGTCGAAGGATGGCCGCGAATTGATCGGGGGACCGAGCGCCGCTGAAGCTGTGGAGGCGTTTGCCTTCGGGCGAAAGGAGGAAGAAGGCGGGGATGCCTCGAACGCCGAATTCTCGAGAGAGCGAGGCGTTGGCCGAATCATCAACGTCGAGGAGGACCCAGTTCCATTTGGGGCGTTCGGCTTGGATGAGAGGGGAG
>JBDNCR010000043.1:0-9089 GCA_046719555.1 Verrucomicrobiia bacterium
ACGCGAAATTGCCGAGCTCGAAGACCGCCAGCTTGAGCTCATGGAACGCCAAGAAACCACCGCTCGCGAGCTCGAAGCTGAAAAAGCCCTCGTTGACGCGGCCGAGAAACAGGCCGCCGCCCGACGCGACGACGTCCGCAAAAAGATTCAAGCCTTCTCCGCCGATCTTGCCGAACTGAAAAAAGAGATCGCCAATCTGGAAGCCACGGCTCTTCCCCTCCTCCTCAGTCGTTATCGACGCCTTCTCGCCAGCAAAAAAGACGCGGTCATCGTGCCCATCGCCCACGAAACCACCTGCTCGGGATGCCACATGAAACTGACCCAGCAAACCATTCTCACCGCTCGCGGCGGACATGAACTGGCCTCCTGCGAAAACTGCGGCCGGATGCTCTACTGGCCCGGATCAATCACCTGACCCGCCCCATGCCCGCGCTCCGCTGCCCAACCTGCGGCAAAGTTGGCGATTGGCTTGCGCTCCCCTCCGCACCTTTCTGTTCCCCGCGCTGCCGCCTCCTCGACCTCGGCAAATGGTTCAATGAGGAACATCGGGTCCCCGCACCCCTTACACCCGACCTCTTTGAGAACGACGAGCACTTCCCCCCGGGGACCAATCCAGACCTCCCCGAACCTGACCCCGGCCAACCGGATTAAAAAAAAGCCCGGCTCACGGGCCGGGCTTGTTAACAGGCGAAAGCGTGAAAAATCAGCGGCGATTATACCCGCCGCCACGCTGGCCGCCACGGTCGCGGTTGCCGTAGCCACCGCCGCCGCCGGAGCGAGGACGATCCCCACCCCCACCCCCGCCGCTAAATGACCGCTGAGGCCGGTCTTCCCGGGGACGCGCTTCATTCACCGCTAGGGATCGGCCACCGAAATCGGTGCCGTCAAGGGCTTCGCAGGCCCGACGGCCTTCTTCAGCTGAGGACATGGTGACAAACCCGAAGCCGCGAGGCCGCTGGGTCATTTTATCCATGACAATAAGGGCATCCGTAACGGTGCCGTGTTGAGAGAACAAGTCTTGGAGTTCCCCTTCCGTTGTTTGGAACGGGAGATTTCCGACGTAGAGTTTCATATTTCCTTTTGATTTGAGTTTTTTTGTTGGCCCATGCCAACCCCGAAGACACTAAGCGCAGACTGCCTAACGGGCCTCCTACGTGCGGATCGAAGCTAAAGCACTAACCGAACCCGAAAGATGGACCGTCCCACCAGGAAGTCAAGCCCACGCTCTTGAGGCTCGACCACCCGAACTTCCCACGGCAACGTCATCCCGTGTTCACCCCAGTCAGGCGTTCTACCTCCGTTCACGCCCCTCTCCCCTGTCCCAGTGCCCGCTCAACCTTGGCTCCCCCCGTCCGCCTCGCCCCGAACCATCTCCCATCCGCGTCACGCCCGCCCAACGCTCCCTAACGATGCTCAAAGTTTATCTCGTCATCATGGCGGGCGGCGCCCTCGGCTCTGCCGGACGCTTCGCCCTCTCCCTCTGGATCCTCGAACGGTTCGGCGACGGCTTCCCCCTCGGCACGCTCGCCGTCAACCTCACCGGCTCCTTCCTCATTGGCCTCATCTACGGCCTCACCGCTCCCGACGGTCTCTTCCCCGAACCGCCCCTGGCTCGCGAATTTCTCATCCTCGGCGTCCTCGGCGGCTTCACCACCTTCTCCACCTTTAGCCTGCAAACCCTCCACCTGCTCCAGGCCGGACACTGGGGCCTGGCCTCAATCAACATCATCGGCTCCGTCACCCTCTGCCTCCTCGCCGCTTGGTTCGGCTGGGGCCTCGCGACCCTCTTGTCCCGCTAAACCAACCTTGACCCCGGCCATTAAGCCCTACAAAAAGAACCGCATTGTTTTTTACTGGAAGCCCGATAAAAACAAACCGAGGTGACAGAGTCTGGCCATTTTGGTTGGCTAGCGGGACCCTCGCTTCCGCATGAAATCCGCAACCACCATGGAGGATCTGGTGCCCAATGCCCGATTGGGTCATTACACCATCATTTCCCATGTGGCCGAGGGCGGCATGGGCCACGTCTACAAAGCCTTCGAGCCCAGCCTCCAGCGGGAAGTCGCCATCAAAGTCCTAAAAGAAGAACTGGCGTCTAACCCTCAATATCGCCGCTTCTTTGATTCTGAAGCCACCAACATCGCGGCGCTCCGGCATCCGAGCATCGTTCCCATCTACTACGTCGGTAATCAGGGTGATATTTGTTACTTTGTCATGCCTTTCATTGAAGGCTCAACCCTCGACGATTGGGTCGAATCAGAAGTGCGCATGAACAGCGAGCAAGGGTTGTGGGTGCTCAACAGTGCCGTCGATGCCCTCGACTGGGCCTTTCGCCACAACATCATCCACCTCGACATCAAACCCTCCAACTTCCTGGTCGATGCCAACGGAACGATTCTCCTCACCGATTTCGGCCTGGCAAAAAGTCTCAACGAATCGTTGGGCGAGGAAGAACAAGAATGCTTCGGCACCCCGGCCTACATCAGCCCGGAACAAATTCTGCGGCGCCCGGCCGATCAACGAAGCGACATCTACTCCCTCGGCGCAACCGTTTACCACCTTCTCACCATGACCTTCCTCTACGACGGGGACTCGGTCGAAGAAATCATCCTCAAACACCTCGAGGAACCCTTCCCTTACGATAAAGCCCAAGCCGCCGGGCTCAGTCCGGGCTGGATCAACCTCATCGATCGGATGACCCAGAAAGCCCCGGAAGATCGCTTCCAAAACTACGCCGAACTCCGGGATGCGATCCTCCACATGAATTCCCTTAAACCCGTCAAGCGTCGGGTCGTGGAACAGGTAGGAACCACCCCAATCCCGGTCCCCATCCGGGGCGGAGGCACCCGCGAATACCTCTACGGTCTCCTCTCGCCCAAACTCGACTCATGGGCCCTCAACGGAATCGACAAAAGTCTCGTCCGGGCCCGCCACGACGTCGTTCATCAGCTGGCCAACAAGCATCTGCTGCTCGAAGATCTCGTGCCCTCGCTTAAAGAACTGGCCCAGCCCATGGAAGGCGAATTGCACGACCTCAACTCAGCCATGCAAATGTTGCCCGAAGTGCAACAGTTCGTCATCGCCCTGGCCAACTGCCCATTCTGCGGTGAGGAGCCGGTCGATCAGCCCAAAAAAGCCATCAAAGCGGTCGGCTTGCAGCAAACACGGAATCTGGTCCTCTCCGGCATCCTCATCCGAGAATGGCGCGACAAATACGCGGGCGACTTCAACTGGTTTTCCCTCTGGCAACACTCCATCAACGTCGGCCTGACCGCTGGATTCCTCGTCCAATTCCTCCAATTGGCCGCACAAAACAGCGGCGCCAAACGTGGCCTGTTCGGCCCTGGAGGCCTCAAACGGATGTTCACCGGAGACTTCAAAGACCGGGTCTACTTCGGCGGATTTATCCACGACCTCGGTAAACTTCTCCTTTCCGAAATCGCTCCTTACCCCTACTTCGCTGCCCTGCGCCGCTCCATTGAAGATGCCCAACCTCTCCCCGATGAAGAACGGAAAGTCCTCGGCATCGACCACCTCGAAGCCGGCCAAATGTGGCTCGGCCGGATGGGCTTTGAACCCATGTTCCGGGAAATCGCCGGACAACACCATCCCGGCTCAACCAAACTCCAGCCAGCCACCGCGGCCGTCGCCATCGCCAACCAACTCGTCAAACGTCACGGCGCTGCCTACAGCGGAGACTCCATGATCGAATGCCCCGACATCTCTCACATGGCCGCCTGGCCCCTTTTGAAAAAAGCCTGCGGTGCCGTCTCGGTTTCTGACGCCCTCCTGGAAGAAGAATTTGTCCCAGCCATCGGCCAACTTCCGATCCTCGAACCTCCCTACTCCTAAAAGCCCCACCCCACCCCGCCCTTCCCATGCACGTCACCCTGACCCGAGAATTCACCTTCGACGCCGCTCAATCAATCCCGAACTTCCCCGAGGGCCATAAATGCCGCCGGGTCCACGGACACGGCTTCATCCTCCGCGTGTCGGTCTCTGGCCAGGTCAACCCCTCCACCGGCCTCCTCTACGACCACGGCGATATCGCCGCCGTCGTCAAACCCCTCGTCGAGCAACTGGATCACACCTACCTGAACGATATCCCCGGCCTGGAAATCCCCACCATGGAAACCATGTGTGCCTGGTTCTGGGAACGCCTGTCCCCTCACCTGCCCGGATTGTCAGAAATCCAGCTTTACGAGACCTCGCGGGCCTGGTGCACCTACCGCGGCAACTGAACCCGTCCCATGCCGTTCCGAGTCCCCTCGGCCGACCCTGGCCGCGTCATCTTCCTCATCTGCTGCATCCTCCTGGCCAGCCTCGGCCCTCTCTATGTCTGGTGGAGCAACCGCGATCTGCCCCGCTCCCCAGCCTCCGGTTCCCCCCGCGATCCATCCGAAGAACTCCTGGTGCTCCGGGCCGAAAACCGCCTCCTCCTCTCCATGCTGGGCGCTGTCCAAGGCCGCGTCATCATCCTCGGCCCAACTGCCGCCGGTGCCCAGGCCAGCGGCAAAATCGCTTGGGACGAAGCACGGCAAGCCGGATTCATCCATATCACCGCCCTCTCCCCCGCCCCACCCGGCTTCACCTACCACCTCGCCGCCCAAACCCGCTCCGGGGAACGCATCTCGTGCGGCCTGCTCCAGCCCTCCCCAGACGGCAACATCGCCTCCCCGTTCAACCCCGAATCCCGTCTCCTCGGCGCCTCCACCTTTGAAGTCGTGCTGTCGCCTCCACCCAACAACCGCCAACCCGAACAGATCCTGCTCCGCGGTGGAGGTGGCGAGTGATCCCCCGCCTCCTCCGCCCGGAAGCATCGCGCGCTGCCCTTGCAGCGCTGATCTATTATCTGGCCCTCCTCTCCCTCTCGACCATCCCTGGCACCAGCTTGCCCCCATCGGATCTTCCCGGCCTGGACAAGCTGATCCATCTCACCCTCTATGCAGGACTCGGTTGGCTCCTGGCCGGAACCCACTGGCCGACCCCCATCCTCTTGGCCCTTGCCCTCTGTGCCGGAGCCATGGACGAGCTCTACCAACTGATCACCCCCGGACGGCAGGCCTCCCTGGGCGACTGGCTTGCCGACGCCCTCGGATCCTTCACCGGAATCTGGATTCGTCAAAAGCTCGCCCCACCCCGGCCTTCCCCGTGAACCATCCTCCCGCAACCCGAGAACGCTATGACTTCCTGTGCCGGGAACTGGCCCGTCACAACCACCTCTACTACACCCACGCCCAACCCGAAATTTCCGACCGTGAATACGATCTGCTCTACCGCGAATTGATCGAAATCGAGACCGCCCACCCCGATTGGATCGGTCCCGATTCACCCTCCCTCCGGGTCGGAGGAGAACCGCTCAAAGGCTTCACCAAAGTCACCCACCGCGTCCCCATGCAAAGCCTCGATAACGCCTTTGACCCTGGCGAATTGATGGCCTTCGTTACCCGACTGGAAAAAGCCATCGGCGTCGTCCATCCAACCTTCACCCTCGAACCCAAGATCGACGGCGTCGCGGTTTCCCTCCGCTACGAAGACGGAATCTTCGTCCAAGGTGCAACGCGGGGTGACGGCACCACCGGTGACGACATCACCGCCAACCTCCGGACCATTCGCAACCTCCCCCTGCGCGTCCCCGGCCTGCCCACCGTGCTCGAACTTCGCGGCGAAGTCTATCTGCCCCAGGCTGGCTTTGCCGCCATGAACGCCGCACGAGAAGAAGCCGGAGAACCGCCGTTTGCCAATGCCCGCAACGCCACCGCCGGCACCCTCAAACTACTCGATTCCCGCGAGGTCGCACGACGACCCCTGGCCATCTGCCTCTATGGCTTGGGCGAGGTTCAGGGCCGAACCTTTCACTCTCAACAGGAACTCCTCGACCTGCTCCGGCAAACAGGTCTGCCCACCCATACCTGGGTCAGAATCTGCTCCGGACGCGAAGCCATCCAAGCCGGACTCGCCGAGTTGGAACGGGACCGCCTCAACTTCCCTTACGCCACCGACGGAGCCGTCCTGAAACTGGACGATTTTGCCCTTCGCGACCGGGCCGGTTCGACCTCCAAAGCCCCCCGCTGGGCCATCGCCTACAAGTTCTATGCTCCACAAGCCGTCACCCGCCTCCGAGCCGTCACCTTCCAAGTCGGTCGAACCGGAGTCATCACCCCTGTGGCCGAACTTGAACCCGTCCTTCTCAGCGGAACCACCGTGGCCCGCGCCACCCTCCATAACTTCGAGGAAATCCAGCGTAAAGGCCTGCACCTCGGAGACTGGGTCACCGTCGAAAAAGCTGGGGAAATCATTCCCGCCGTGGTCGGAGTCGATGCCACCCGACGGGAACCGGGTGCCATCCCGATTCAACCCCCTGAGCGCTGCCCCGTTTGCTCCGAAGGAGCCCCCGTCGCCTGGGAAGGGGCCTTTCTTCGCTGCCTGCACACCCAATGCCCGGCCCAGTTAAAAAGGCGAATCCTCCATTTTGCTAGTCGAGGAGCCATGGATATCGATGGGTTGGGTGAAGCCATGGTCGATCAGTTGGTCAATGCCGGACTGGTCACTCGCCTCGACGATCTCTATCGCCTCCACCGCGACCACCTTCTTCAACTGGAACGCACCGGAAACAAATCTGCGGACAACCTTCTGGCCGCGATTGAACGAAGCAAACATCGTCCCCTCTGGCGCTTCCTCTTTGGCCTCGGCATCCCCCACGTCGGCGCCTCCGCCGCCCGCGCCCTCGAACAAGCCTTTGGCACCCTCGACCACGTGGCTGGCGCCGACCTCGAAGCCTTCAAAAAGGTGCCGGACGTCGGCGAAGTTGTCGGAGCCAGCCTCGTCGACTTCTTCTCCGACAGCCAAACCCAGCTTCTGCTCCAAAACCTGAAAGAACTCGGTGTCAGCCCCACTCCCGGTCAAGTCACCCCCGCCGGCACCGCCTTTGCCGGCCTCAAATTCGTCATCACCGGCACGCTTTCCAAGCCCCGAGAAACCTTCGCCGAACGGATCCGCGCCCTCGGCGGCGAAGTGGTCAGTTCCGTCAGCAAGAAAACCAACTATCTCCTCGCCGGCGACCACGCCGGTTCCAAGCTCGACAAAGCCCAAGCCCTCGGCGTCAAGGTCCTGTCGGAAACCGACTTTGAAACGCTTGCAGCTTCCCGGCAGGAAGCGTAACATCCAATCCTCGTTAGGCTGAGTATGCTTCGACCCGCCGCCTCTTCCCTGGCTACCCTTCTCCTGGGGGTTAGCGGAGCCCTCTATTCTCTGCCCGCCCAAAGCCTCGACCCGGCCCAACGCGAGGATCTTGAAATCGAGCGCCAGCGAATCTTACGCGCAGCCGACCAAATCGAGGTCATCGTCGATCAACACAACAAAATCGTTCGAGAACTCGACGCCCTCAAAGCCTCCCAACAGGCCTTGGCCAAAGAATTGGCCGAACGAAAAGCCGAGAACGAGCGGCTCACCACCTCCCTCCAGGAACTCACCGCCCGGCAAACCAAAGAACGCGACGCCCTCCTCAAAGAAGTGGCCAAACTCGTCGCGGAGAACAAGGCAACCTCGACCCCCGCCCCACCTCCACCGGCGGCCACACCCAAGAACCCCGCGCCAGTCGAAGAAGGCTTCGAACACGTCGTCGCTCGCGGCGAGACCCTCTGGGCCATCACTCAAGCCTATCGCCAAGCCGGGGTCGCGGTCACCATGGACGACATTCGGGCGGCCAACGGACTCAAAGACGGACAACCCCTCCGCGTGGGCCAAAAACTGTTCATTCCCAAGAAATGAGGTCCTCATGAGTGATAATGGCAACGCAACCTGGCGTTTGAAAAAAGCCTCCGACGGAATGATTGTCGGGCCCCTCGAAAAAGAACGCCTTCAAGAACTGGCTCAAGGCGCCCTCATTGCACCGGAAGACATGATCGATGCCGGCGACGACCACTGGCAATACGCTCCAGAAATCGATTTTCTCGAAATGGTCTGGATCATCGAAACCACCAACGGTCAAACCTACGGCCCAACCACCGTCGGCACCGTCCGCGACTTTTTTGGCCAAGGCGACCTCGCACTTGAGGACGAAGTCGTCCACGTCAAATCCGCCGAACGAAAAAAAATCCGGGACCTCCTCCACATCGATCTGGAAACCCCGGCGGTGCTCGGTGAAAGCGAAAACGGCAACAGCGGCGCATCCGGACCCAAATCCGGCAAACCGATCGATGAAACCGTCCTCAAAAATCTCGAGATCGCCAAAGACCTTCGCATCCGCCAGCTCGAAGCCGACCTCAACCGAGCCTTGGCGGAGAACGAAGAACTGCTCGCCAAATACGGGAAAGCCGTTGAAGAAATCAAAGCCCTGAAATCCCGATAATTCCCGGTTCCAGCAGTCCACTTGGAAAACCTCCGCCTTCGGCCATCCTCCTCCTATGGACGCTGCTTGGTGGGAACAACGATATCGCGAACACGACACGCCCTGGGACCACGGCGCTCCTCATCCCGCCCTCCTCGACTGGCTTGCTCGCCACCCGCTCCCTCCTCACCTTTCCATTCTCGTCCCCGGATCCGGTCGGGGACACGATGCCCGAGCCCTCGCGCTCGCCGGCGGTCAGGTGACCGGACTTGATCTAGCCCCCTCCGCCCTTTCCGCCGCTCGCTCTTTCCCTCAAGGCGACCAGGTCACCTGGCGGGAAGGCTCCATCTTCGATCCACCACCCGACCTCCTCGGCACCTTTGATCTGGCCGTGGAACACACCTGCTTCTGTGCCATCCATCCCGACCGCCGCGCGGATTACGTCCGTGGCGTCCACCGTTGCCTGAAACCCGGCGGGCATCTTCTCGCCATTTTCTATCTCAATCCCGGCCGCGAATCAGGGCCCCCGTTTGGAGTTCAGCCTGATGAACTGGATCGTCTGTTCCACTCTCACTTCCGCACCCTTTTCCAAGAAACACCCCAAACCACCTTTCCCGGACGAGAAGGCCGCGAACGGATGCGCCTCCTGGTCGCTCGCTAACGTTCCACGCCGAGCAAACGGCGGCTTAACTCCACCAACGCCTGCCCTTCAAACGGCTTGCGCAACGTCCCTCCAATCCTTGTCGGTTCTTTCCGTTCC
>JBDNCR010000044.1:0-9076 GCA_046719555.1 Verrucomicrobiia bacterium
CTGGACACCGCTTTTTAGCCGGGCGTCGGGTTTGGTCATTGAGTGTGGGGGCGCGCTGTCTCATGGGGCGGTGGTGGCGAGAGAAATGGGCTTGCCGGCGGTGGTGCTTCCCAACGCGACCGCTCTGTTTCGCCAAGACCAGGAGTTGATTTTGAACGCTTCGGCAGGATACGTTGGACCTGCAGAGCTGGCGAATCAGGCGATGGACCGAATTCGTCCGGAGGAGCTGCCGCCGCCGCCTGATCGTTTCGAGCGGAGAAATCTCCGGTTGATTACGTGGGGGTTTGCCGGATGGGCGATTTTTCTGATCTTGGCTTATGCCGTGGCTCCTCGATGGCTTCTCGACCCAATTTATGCGGTTTTGGATCAGCTGCTCCTACCTCTTTGGCGGCAATGGGGTTTGTTAGCAGTTCCAGCGGTGGTGGCGGTCGGTTTTGCGATTGCGGCAACGGTGGGGCAGCGTTGGTTGACGAATAACGCCCGTTTGTTGTTGGCTAAATCGAGAGCGGAAAAGCTTCGGAAGCGGGTTCGGGAAGAGGGCTTGCAAGGTCGAATTGCGGACGAGATGACGCGGAGCGCTCAACCGGTAACCGGGAGGCTTCTCTCTGCTTCTCTAGCACCGTTGGCGGTTCTGATTGGACCGATGGTGTTGAGCTTCACCTGGATGACCGCACGACTGGATCCGGCCTCGTGGCCGCCCTCCCCAGGGGCAACCATTCATCTTACAGCGACGATGAACGGCGAGTTTACCCGAGAGGTTCATTTGCAGGCCGATCCTGCGCTGGTCCTGTCGGCATCGACACCGGCAAGACAGAGCCCTCCTCCGATCCGGAAGACGCTTTCGGATTTTCGAGCCGAGCTCCAGGCCACGGCTGTGGTGGCCGATAATGGCAGCAAACCTTGGCCCGTCCTGGCGGCAGCGACGCAGGCAAGGGATGCCTTATTGGCCGACTTGGGGGCCTATTTGTCCCGGCCGATGCCGCCGACCTCGCTGGCGTGGACCCTAAGTTCCCCGGAGACGCCAGGGGTTTTCCCTCTGGAGCTTCGGGCTGACGGGGCAGCGCCAGTGACGCTCAAGGTAACGCTGGGAGCAGGTTTGCCTCCTCAGCCACGCACGCCTGATGGTGCCACCATGGTGCAGCTTTGGGAGAATCCCGATCTCAATCATCCGGTGCAAAAGACTCGGATCGCCTTTGCTGAACGGCAGGTGCGGGGCAGTAACAAGGTTTGGACGCCCTTGGCAGGGCTGGGCTGGCCGGTGGATCTAGGTTGGCTTGGAGCTTACCTCGTCTTCTACCTCCCGCCTTTCTTTTTGCTCCGGTGGATCTTGCGTCTGCCCTGATGAAAAACAATCAACCTCAATGAACCAGACATCCATGCAACCTAAACAACAGCCAACGGCAGCTCGAAGAAAGGGATCGCTCTCGAACTCACTTTGTAATCATGGTCGGGGCATAATCTGGGCGATGCTTGCCTTGGTGACGTCTTGTAGCTGGATGGTGTCGGAGAAGGCGCAAGCTCAAGGAAGTTCCCGAAGCCTCCCTCCCGACAACGAGTATGTCGTGGTGGGTCCGGGTGGACACTTAACGGTTGACGGTCAGCGTCAGCGTTACTGGGCGGTAATTGGACAGCTTTTTCACACCCCGGACATCAAACCCTCGGATTCGGCCAAAGATAAGGCAGATAAAATTCAGTTGGCGCGGCGTGGTTCTGAAGTGTTGCTCCAGCGGTTTGAGGACCTCGGATTCAACGCCTGCCGTTTGTGGGATACACCCCAAGGCCGTTCGGGGCCGTGGCTGAACAAAGTGACCTATACGAAAGGAGACGGTTCCGCGGTGGATGCTTTGGATCATTTTATCGCCCAGGCCAAAAAACGGGGAATGCGAATTTGGTTCGCCGGTTTGAATCGGCTTGGGAAGATCTCGCCGGAGGATGTAAAAATCATCGAGGATCCAAGCACGGAAGCGGCTTGGAAGGAAGCGGTGGGGAAGCTTGAAGGAAGGGCACAAGAGGTGCGCAATCACTTGGCCCGGGTGTGGGATCCCCGGATTCAGGCGCTGGGGATTCAGCGCATGACCGAGATCGCGACACACTTCAACCAGCACACCGGATTACGCTATTGCGACGATCCGGTTTTTGCGGTGTGGGAGTTGTCGAATGAGGAATGGTGGATGCGGAAGATGTTGACGGGTCAATGGCAGAATCTACCCGATTTTTTTCGCAATTCGTTGATCGTCCGGTGGAATGAGTTTTTGCGCGAGAAGTATGGAGACGAGGCTCGACTGGCAACGGCTTGGAAGGAATTGCTTCCGGGGGAGAGCATGGAACGTGGCACCATCCTGTTTGCGCCGATGGCGGGCGCAACACCCGCAGCCGTTTCCATCAATGATGCGGGTTCTCACGCCATGGAGGCCGTGCGTGGTTTGGCGCAGAGTTACGGAAGGGAGGATTTCAACTGGCAACGGGGTGCGGATGTCATTGAGTTTTTGTTGGGGTTACAAATGGCCCACAAAGAAAAGGAAGCGGCTGCCATCAAGGCTCTGGGCAAAAGCACGCGACTATCTCCAATGATCTACGATACCGGCATCGGCTATGAGATTCACTCCCAGTTTCTTCACCAGAGCGCGGATGCGGTGGCGCATGATGCGTACGTGAATGGCTTGGGGCGCGTGGTGCCTGACTCCGCAATTGAACAAGCACCCACGCCGCTGGCTCGATTGCAGAAGCTGATCGAGCAGGAACGCCAGGCCCCCAATCGGGGGCGTTGGAACAACTGGCTGGAAAAACCTCCAGGCATCGCGCAGGGGGTCCCGTGGTTGGAGATCGGCAAGGTGGAGGGCAAGCCATTTCTCTGCTACGAAACGCAAATTCAGCAACCGGCCAAGTATCGGGCCGATTTCCCGTTTCGCATCGCCACCTTGGCCGCGATTCAGGATTGGGACTTCGTTTGTTGGCACTACTTTGGCCATGTGCCGGATGCGGGATCCAATCCGCGTCCCTTTGACAAACCGTTGGATATCACCACGGGCGGACATCCCCAAGGTTACCACTACACGTTTGATGAAGTGCAAAGTGCGATGATGCGGGCGGCGAGCTTCATTTGGCGGAGTGGCAGGCTGGCCACCGCAGCTCGTCCCACCCAATTTATTTTCGGGCGCCGAAGTTTGTTCGATCCAGCGACCATGGACTACGCGGGAAGTTACGGAATGATGGGCATGGACATGATGCAGACGACCTACCAATACGGGACGCGGCTGAAGATTGATCCGAACCGGGACGATGATGAGGTTATCGGGCCGGTGGTCAGTGTGAACGATCGCCATACCCATAACCCCTACACTCCAACTCCAGAGATTGCCTTCGACTGGAAAAAGGGATCGTTGATCGTTGATAATCCCGCTGGGGTTGCTTTCACCGGTTTATTGGCCAATTACGGGGGGGCGTATTCGTTTGAAAACGGGGTCCAACTGGAGAAGGTCAAGATTCACCATCCAGAAGGAATTTTTGAGAAGGTTCCAGACGATGAATTGTATGTCGGCTTTTCGCTTTATTCGACCGATGGTCTTCCCTTGGACCAGACCCGTCGGGCTGCTCTCTCCCTGGTGAGTACGAGCTTTAATACCGGTTTTGCCCTCGGTGAGGGCGGGCAGCGGACGGTAGCCGGAACCCTTCCGGTCTTGGTGGCTCGGGTGGAGGGAACCGTGAAATCACCCGTGCTTGATGGAATGAACTATGTCTTCCGTGATTGGCATTTGCAGGAGCTAGGCTCTGGAAAGATCACGGGAGGGGAGCTCAAAGTTCCCGCCGATCTGCCCATTTTCTTCATCGAACTCAAACGATGAATGTTGACCCTCCTCTTGATCCGGAGGTGTGGCCGTCTCACCTCCGCTGGTGGATCGAAGCTCGGTTTGGAATGTCCCTCCATTTGGGGCCCTATTCGGTTGCTGGTCGAGGCGAATGGGTTCGCTCGGTCGAGCGCCTGAGCGTCGCGGAATACCAAAGGTATGTGGATGACTTCGTGCCCGAGCCTGGATGGGCGGTTCAGTGGGCGGCGGCGGCGCGAAAGGCCGGAGCACGCTACGCGGTTTTGACGACCAAACACCATGATGGGTTTTGCCTCTTTGATTCCGCGCTGACCGACTATACCGCGCCTCGTTCGGCAGCGGGGCGGGATTTGGTTGCCGAATGGGTGGAGGCGGTCCGGGGCGAAGGCCTGGCCGTTGGACTTTATTATTCGCTTGTTGATTGGCATCACCCCGATTATCCGGCTTGGGGAGATCGCCAACATCCGTTGCGCGACGACCCTGATTCCCGTCAGCGGGATGAACGTTGTGAGTGGTCGCGTTATGTCGAATACCTGCACGGCCAACTCTTGGAACTTTGCTCCAATTACGGTCGCATTGACCTTCTCGTGGTCGATTTCTCTTACGGGGATTATCGGGACGAGAAATGGGGTTCGGAGGTGATTCAGAAGCGGATTCGACAGCTTCAGCCATCGATCCTTTTCAACGATCGGTGGGGACGTGAACCGCGCAAACGGATCCCGCGGCCTGCGTGGGCTGGTGACTTTGAACAAACCGAGCAGAACCTGCCTCGGGAGGGGCTTCGAGATCAGAGCGGGTCTCCCATGCCGTGGGAAGGGTGGTTTACCCTAACCAATGCGTGGTCGCATTCAAACACGGATCGGGCTTGGAAATCATCGCGAGCGATTGTCCGGGCATTGGTCAATTGTGTGTCAAAGAACGGGAACCTTTTGCTTAATTCGTCACCCACCGCTCGCGGATACCTTGAAGCGGAGGCCAGTCAGATCCTCTCGGAGGTGGGAGCTTGGCTTAGCCGCAATGGTGAATCCATCTATGGGGCGTATGCGGCAGGTTTGCCGAAGCCGGAGTGGGGCCGCTTCACTCGTCGGGGGAATTTTCTCTATGCTCACATTTTAGATGAACCGATTGGCCATGTGAGCTTGCCCGGACTTCGAGGGAAATTGTGCGATGGCCGTCTGGTGGCAACCTCAGCTGAGGTCGTTTTGTGTGATTTCTGGAATCCAGAGGTGCAAACCTTTGATGAACCAGATGACACCTTCTTCAACTTTGCGCACCCCGTCGCCTGGACCTATCCGTTGCCGGATCCTTTGGATACAGTGGTGCGATTCCGTGAAGTCGTTCCTTGAACCGATGAAATGCGTCAAAGCTTGAGACGAGAGATTTGTTGGGTCGGGAGAAGCTAGAGTTCGTGATGAAAGACCTTTTGAAGCTTGTTTACTATAAAGTGACTCTGGTGATGTCCTATCGGAAAAGCTGGCATTATCATTATTTTCCTATGAGAGGACTATTTTGGGTCGGTGTGCTGTGGATGGGGTTGGGGGTGGGCCTGACTTCCGCCCGGGTATCGTTGGTTGATGGTCAGGAGCTTTCAGGCGAGGTCTTGTTCGCGCACCCTCACGCGCCGGTTTTGGTCGTGCGAGGGGAGGGCAACCGAACCCTTCAAAGTATCCCTTTGGCCGAAGTGCAACGTTATGAGCTGAACGGTTCCAGTGTCGAGGCGAACGGGTCGCGAGCGCTCACTGCCCAACAAAAGGAGGGCCGGGAACGCAACGCTCGCTGGGGCGATCAAGCGGGACCCGGGCAAATTGGGGCTTACAGTCAGGAGGTCTGGGAGGCGAGGCCGGTGATCGTTTGGGCGAAGCCTGGAGAAAGTGGCGATGGCACGGTGGCCGCGAATTGGTTGGGAAGCGATGGCAAACCGCTCACCGAATCGCCGTGGAAGATGGATGAACGATTCGATGGGAGAAAAAATCAGGGAGCGATAGGGGTTTTTGACGGGGATGTCCTCCTGCCGGCGGCGGATCGTGAGTATCAGGTCATCTTGGAAGGCGGCCAGTTTGCTTTCCGACACTTAACGGTGGACGCAGGAGCCGTGCTCCGCGCTCGCTTCTCCATCATGGGAAATCTCTGGGTCAAAAATGGCGGGGACATTGTCAATCAAGGCACCGGTTCGATGGGGACGTTTGGCGGCCGGGGAATTCTGCGGGTGGCCCGCAACCTCGAGACCCTCGCCCACGACAAGCATGTGTTCATGCGTTTTGACAACTACCACGATCTTCCCAAGCCGGCCTTTGTTTACGGCAATCCGATCTCCCATTGGTTCTACTTTGATGCGGGCGAGGGGTCGGTGGAAATCATCGGCCAGACCCGCGGTGCGGGCGACCGCTGCAACTATGGTGGGGGCAGAATCATCATCTCAACCGATAGCCATTTCGGGAATGGGGATCGTGCGGCCGCAGCCGTGCAGCCCACGGCGACGGTCGTGCTCTTGGACGGCGCGAGTTTTGGCAATCATTTCCCGCTAAGTGGCGGATCCGCGGGCAAACGGATGGGGACCTACGGGATCGCCGGAACCTTAATGTTTGGCCATCCCGAGAAGCCGTTAACCCGTGACCTCTATTTTGGAGCCACTTTGTATCCCGAAGATGAAGTGGACCCGAGCGGGCGCACCACCGACCGGGCTTTTGGGGCCAGTTATGTTTTGGGGGACACCGGACGCATGATCATGCATACTTCCGATCCGCTAAAAGCCCGAGTGATCTTCAGACCCCATCCTCGAGAGTGGATGGTGCGCCGGGGGGAAGTCGCAGGCGACGAGGTCTGGTCTGGGGACAATGTCCCACAGGGAATCGCGGCTGTGTTTCGCGGGGAAACCGATTTTAATGGCGTCCATTTCGAAGGGTTTTATGAGGGGGGAATCATTGCCGCTCCTGCAGCTCGGGCCAAGTGGCGCAACGTAACCTTCGGAACGAATCTTGCGCCGCCGGATCGGCTCTTTCGAGATCTCCAAGATTAATCCGAGAAAGACCGTTGCACCTTTTGGATCCGCCATCCACGAATGCTGTCGTTAGCATGGATCGAGAGTCCGGATCGCGGTCGGAGCACAACCATCTTATGAAAACCTTTCACGTTGCCTTTAACGCACCGTCCGCGACGGATACCAACGACGGCTCAGAAAGCTCACCACTTCGAAGCCTTGGGGCGGCGGCGAGGCTTGCCGGGCCGGGAGATACGGTGGTCATTCATCCGGGGATTTATCGGGAGCGGGTGAGTCCCGCGCGGGGTGGCACAGCCGAAGCACCGGTGGTTTATCGGGCTGCCCAGAAGGGAACGGTTTTTCTACGAGGTTCTGACTTGATCGAGGCCGAATGGCACACGGTTGCGGGGTATTCAACCCTGCTCGCCCTGCCCCTTTCCCGAGTGCCCAAGGGCGCAGAAGCCTACGGTGGCGTTTGCGATCCTACCCGCTACGGCGACTTCAATCCGTGGTGGCTTCAATACAACCGCAAGATGCCGGCCCGTCCTTTGGAGGCGTCGTTGGAAGATCTGCGTGGACGGGTTGCCGACTTTCAAAAGAAAATCGCCCAAAGCGATGGTTCGGGCACGGAACTCGTCAACTGGAAACAGAAGCTGGAGGCCCTGACGGTTGAGCTGGAGCAGCGGTCTGATCCCAAGAATCCACGGTTGTTCACGACGCTTGGCCAGGTTTTTGATCAGGGGCTGCCGCTCCAAGAGGTGGAGTATGTCATGGAGGCGGCAGCGATTCCAGGAACCTGGCTGGTCTCGCCCGATGGCGACGAACTCTGGGTGCACTTTCCAGAGCAGCCGGGGCGGCCCGGATTGCGCAAGGTCGAGCTCTCCACCCGCCACACGGTGTTCGCGCCCCGCACGAGGGGTCTGGGCCACATCCACCTGCTCGATCTCGTCATTGAGCATGGCTGCAACTATTTTCCGACCTGGGGAGACACCGGCTGGGGACAGGCCGGGCTGGTGAGCACGCGGGGCGGTCACCACTGGACCATTCGCGGCTGTGTGATCCGCCACGCCAAGGCCATCGGCATGGATTGCGGAACGGAAGGTGGTGAGGAAAACGGTGAGGATGGCCCGCCGATGGCCAATGCCGGACCTCATCACCGGGGTTTGCGCGCCACGACTGCGGGTTACCACGAGATCGAGGACAACGATATCTCCGACAACGGCCATTGCGGGATTTGCGGGATCGGCCACCACGGCACGCGTCTCCGATTCAACCGGATCGAGCGCAACAACGCCCTCGGCCTCACCGCCCCGTGGTGGGAATTTGGCGGGGTGAAGTTCCACCACTGCTTTGATGCCCTGATCGAAGGCAACATTGTCCGTGACAATGAGGCGCATGGCATCTGGCTGGATAATCAGTTCCAGGGCACCCGGGTCACCCGCAACCTCATCGTCAACAACCTCTGGAGCGGGATCAACCTCGAATACGGGCGCGGTCCGTGCCTGGTGGATCACAACGTCATCGCCCTCACCCGACACGGCGATGGCATCTATGGGCACGATTGCGCGGAGATGACCATTGCCCACAACCTCATCTACGGAAACGCGGGCTTTGGTGTCTGGCTGGCGTATTGCACCAGCCGGGTGCCGGTGGCTGACGCCTGCTCTGACCACCGCATCGTCAACAACATGATTCTGGGAAATAAAATCGGCGCGGTGTCCCTGCCGCTGGAATGGGCTGGGGCCAAGAACAACCGCTCCGAGCACAACCTGCTCATGGGATCCGGGCAGACGTTGGACGAGGGATCGGGGCCATTCCTGCCTCTCTTTCAAATCAACAACAAATCCCACTGCGCCCAGTTCGAACCTATCTGCCCGGGGCCGGAGGTGCAAAGCGCGGAGAATGTCATCCGCAACCTGCACCGGGCGATGGAGGAGGCGGGGGTGCCCGAGGCACTACGCCCGACGGCGGCGATGCTGGAACGCGGGTTTCTGATTCCGCTGGAGGTGTGGCAGGCCGTCTGCGGAAACGACCGGGAAAGCCGCGTGATCCGTGTTGTGCGCGACGGGCTCGGCTCGCGCTTTCCGGTTTTTACCTTCGACTTCGATGGCACCGCCGAGAAAGTTCCCTGCCAGCGCGTGCCGGGAACAGACCGCGATTTTTATGGCCGCCCCTTGCCGGACTCTCCCTTGCCGGGACCGTTTCAGAAGTTGCCCCGTGGCCCGGCCCGCCTTCCGCTGATTCCTGTGCGGTTTGAGTCGCATCCATGAAGGTG
>JBDNCR010000045.1:0-8988 GCA_046719555.1 Verrucomicrobiia bacterium
GGTTGACGGATAGGTCGCTGGAACCGGACTGGCGAAGGTAGCTGAGGGTGAGGCGAACGACGCGCTGGTCGATGTCGGTCATGAGTTGGAAACGTCGAGCTGCTGGGAGGAAGAGGTCAGGAGGGGCAGGTTCGGAAGGTGGTTGTGCGAGGCGGAGGAGGGCTTCGTGGAAGGCGATGCGGCCGGTGGCGATCTCTGCAATGGGCTGAGCCTCAAGGAAGAATTGGTTGTGGTGGAGCCCGTCGCGAATGCGGGTGCGCCAGTGAGCGTCGTTGCGGAGGGGTTCAACGTCGAGGTCGTCGCCGCGCCCGATTTCGACCCGGTTGCGGCCTTTGGCTTTGGCGCGGTAGCAGGCGGTGTCGGCAGCCGCGATGACGGTTTTGGTGTCAAGTTGGCCATCGATGGCCACCAGACCGATGGATCCGCCGACGGGAAAGGTGCGTTCGTCTTCGCGGAAGACGAGGTGGTCAAGGATGTCGCGAATGCGGTTGGCCATTTGGCTGGCGGCGGAGAAGGGGGTGTTTTCGAGGATGACGATAAACTCGTCGCCACCGAAGCGGACGACGGTGTCGCGGGCGCGAACGGCGCGCTGAAGTTCAGCGGCGATGGTGACGAGGAGCCGGTCACCGGCGGCATGGCCGAGGGTGTCGTTGACGATTTTGAAGTTGTCGAGGTCGATGTAGAGGAGTGCCGAGGGTGAGGTGGGGGAGGCTTGAGCAACCAGGGCGTCGAGGAGCTGGTCCAGATGGGCCCGGTTGGTCAATCCGGTCAGAGGGTCGGTGCGGGCAAGGGAGAGTAGGCGATCCTCCAGCTCTTTGCGTTGGTGAAGGACGTGGATCTGCTTTTCAGCGATGGCCAGGCGGATGCGGAGGAGGGAGGGGCTATACGGTTTGGCCAGGTAGTCGTTGGCTCCAGCGTCGAGAAGCTCTTGCAGGGCGCTGGAGGAGGAGGTGCCGGTGCCCGCGAGGACGTATTGACGGGGAGCTTCGGGTCGGGTGCGAAGCCAGCGGCAGAATTCGATGCCGTTCATGCCTGGGAGCATGACGTCGAGAACGATCAGCGGGAAGAAGGTGCGGCCGACATGGTCCATGGCGGCCTCAGCGGTGGGGGCAACGGTGACGGTGTAGCCCCGAGCAGCTAGGATGCGTTGGAGGATGAGCTGGGTGGCGGGATCATCTTCGACGATGAGGGCATTCACGGGCGCAGGGAGAGGGATAGCGGGCGGAGGTCATGGCGGCGAGAGGAAAGCTTCTTGGCAAGGTGGGGGAGTTGGGTAGCCTCCCGGGTCAGAGAATTTTCCCAATGTCTGCCAAGCGTTCATTCAATGTGCTCTTTGTGCAGGATCATCCTGAGCTGGGTCGGCGATTTGCTCGGGTCTGCGGACAGTTAGCGGAGTGTGAGGTGACCTGTTATCAGAGCCGGACGGCGTCGGATGCGGTGCCGTTTTTGGAGGGAGGCACCTATTCGATTGCCTTGGTCGATCTGACACGGAGTCATGGATTGGGGTTGGGTGAGGTGGCCGAGTTGGCCATGCGGGCTCCGGAGGTTCCTTTGGTGGTGATTGTGGATCCAGGAGATCGGGCGGCCGGGCACGATGGGGTGGCGGCGGGAGCTTCCGATTGGCTGCCGCTGGATGCGGAGGCGGAGCTGGTTAACCGGTGCTTTTTGTATGTTTTGGAACGGGTTCGGCTGCGGGAGAGTTTGCGGCAAATGTCGCTGATTGACGATGCGACGGGGTTATACAATGGAGCGGGTTTGGAGACGGTGATTCGGCCGCATGTGATTTTGTTGCAGCGGATGAAGAAGCCGTCTCTGATGTTTGCGTTGGATTTGTATAATTTGGGGGACATTCAGGCCAAACGGGGTCGGCATGAGGTGCAGAACGCGGTGTTGCAGGCCGCGCGGATTTTGCGGACGTCGTTCCGGGCGTCGGATGTGGTGGCCCGTCTGGCCACGAGTGAGTTTGCGGTTTTTGCTCCGGATATTGCCGAGGATCATGCGCCGGGGGTATTGCAGCGGTTGAAGGGGATGGAGGAGCGGGTGCGGGCGGCCGAGCGGTGGCCGTTTCATTTGCAGTTTCGGGCGGGGTATTACCGGCCGGATTTGTCCCGGGGAGTGGATGCGAATGCGGCTTGGGCAGCGGCGCGGGAGGTAGCCCAGGAGATTTAACGGAGAGGCGCAAGCGGGACGGTTGCCTTCATGGGAAAATGGTTCCAACCTAGGGGTGTGCCGTCGCATGGGACTTGGTTGGGGTTTGCGTGCTTTTTTTTGATGGGCGGGGTGTCGGTTGGGCAGGAGGTGCGCCCCGCTGAGGCGGTGGGCCCACGGGTGATGGGTGCGGAGGAGGCTTTGGCGCAGCTGGAGGCGCTCCGGCCGAGCGAGGAGGAACTGTATCAAGAGGCGCTGGCGTTGCACCGGGCGGGCGATCCGGGGCGGGCCTTGGGGTTGTATTTTGAGATTTTTAAGCTTTATCCGGAGGGGGCGCGGACGGAGGAGATTTTGTTTCGGGTGGCTCAGGGTTATCAGGAGCTGGGGCGATTCGATGAGGCACGGAAAGCCTTGGAGAATTTGCGGGGTCGAGCTCCGGACGGACCTTGGCTTGGGGAGGCGGCGTTGGTGGAGGGAACGATGTTGATGGCAGAGGAGAAGTTCGCGGAGGCGCGGGAGCCGCTGCGAAAGGCCGAAGAAAAGCTCGACGGGGCTTTGAGAGATCGGGCGCGGTTTTTGCTCGCCCATGCCTCGGAGAGGTTGGGTCGATTGTCGGAGGCCAAGGAAGCGTTGGTGGCGCTAGCGCGGTTGCGGGAGCCGGGACCGATGCGGGACTATGGAAGGCTCCGGCTCGGCATGGTGCTGGAGGCGGAGGGGAAGGTGGACGAGGCCAAGGGCTGGTATCAGCAGGTGTTTGCGGAGGGGCACCAGGATCAGGTGAAAGCTGAGGCAGCGGTTCGGGCGGGTAACTTGGCTTTCAAGCGGGGGGATTATCCCTTGGCACTCGGGTACTTTGAGTCAGCGCGGAGAGGGGGTGCGGATCCGCACTGGAAAAGGTTGGCGCACGGTGGCTTGATTTTCACGCAGTTTGCGGCGGGGAAGTACGGGGAGGTTATCACGATCTTCAATGAGGTTCGGCCGGAGTTTCCGGAGGCGACGCGAGCGGAGATTTTTTTGCTGGCGGCTGAGTCGCTTCGGTTGACGGGGAAAGCGGAGGAGGCGAAGGCGCAGTATGGGTTTATTTTGCAGGAGTTCCCGAAGAGCCCACAGGCGGAGCCGGCCGCTTGGGGTCGGGTGTTGATCATGGCTGGGGAGAAGAACAAGGATTTGCTTCCGGAGACGGCCCGGTATTTGGCGCGGTTTCCGGAAGGGGCGCGGGTGTTTGAGGTGAAGTTGATCCGGGCGGATGGGTTGTTCGAGAAGGGGGAGTGGAAAGCAGCGACGGGGATGTATCGGGAGATTGCGAAGGACAAGGCCTTTGCCACCCTGGCGCCGGAGCGGCAGGCGGCCTTGTATCTGCGAGTGGCTCAAGGGGCGTTTGAGCTGAAGGATTACGCGGGGGCAGCCGAGGCGGGACAAATGTTTTTGGAGAAAAATCCGAAGGATTCGGCAGTGCCTGATGTTTTGTGGATGATGGGGCAGGCGCAGCAGTTGGCCGGTGAACCGGAGTTGGCTCTGAAGTCTTGGCAGAGGCTGGTGAGAGAGTTTCCCAAGTTCGCCGGGGCCGAGACGGCCCGATGGAAAACAGCGGTGTTGGCGGGGAGTTTGAAGAAGTTCGAGGTGATGGAGAAGGAGTTAAAGGGGTTGCTGGAGCATTTCCCTGAGACCAAGTTCGCGGCGGAGGCGCATGCCTGGTTGGGCCAGTGTGCCCGGGAGTTAGGGCGGCCGCAGGAAGGGCGGGTGCATTGGGAGCGTGCGCGCGAGCTGGATCCGAAAACGTATTATGGCCAGGCGACGCAGAATTTATTGGAGTTGGCCTTGTCGCGGGAGGATGTGGAGGGCGTTCGCGATGAGATTGGGCGTTATGAAAGCTGGAGGAAGAGTCAGCCGAAGGCCCCGCCGGTTCAGCCGGAAGTGGTGGCGTGGGTGGCCTTTGGTCTTGCGGAGAAGGGACGAAAGGAAGAGGCGGTTGAGTGGTTCCGCCGGGCGGTGAGGGAGGCGAAGGAAGGTGAGCAGCGACACCGGAATCAGCTGGCTCTGTGTCTTTTGTTGAACGAGCTGGAACGATGGAAGGAAGCGGTCACGGAGTGGCAGTCGTTCCGGGTGAACTTTCCCGATGATGCGAACCGGAGCGTGGTGCTGGTGCCCTTGGCCCAGGCTTCCATTGGGGCGGGGGACTTGGCCGGAGCCAGGAAGCTGACCGAGCAGATCCTCCGTCAGAATCCGGAGGGAGAATTCAACGCGCGGGGTCGGTTGTTGTTGGGCGATTTGGCCTTGGCTGAAAATCAACCGGAGGAGGCGGCGAAGCTTTACGGAGCGGTGGCGTTGCTGATTGATCATCCGGAGTTGACGCCGCAGGCGTTGCGGAAAGCCCGTTCGGCCTGGGAACAGGCGGGCAATCGAGCCAAGGTGAAGGAGATGGGAGAGGCACTGGCGGTTTGGGAAAGGGGAAAGCGATGAAGGAGCCGCCGTTGGATTTGCCGCCGGGGTTGCGTGAACAATTTGCCGGGTTGGAACGGCGTTTATGGATGGTGGAGACCACGTGGGCCTGTGTGGTGGCAGGGACCGGGTTGCTTGGATCGTTGCTGGTGTTTTTTGCCGCAGACCGTTTGTTCGAGGTTCCGGGTTGGCTCCGGTGGGTGTTTTTGGTGGTGACGCTTGTTGGGGTTGGGGGAACGGTCTGGTGGTGGGCCCGACGTTGGTGGGTCAGCCGACCAACGTGGGAGGATTTGGCCCGGGTGGTTCAACGTCAGCATCGGCGGCTGGGGGACCGGTTGTTGGGCATTGTGGAATTGACCCGGCAGGGAGGGGAGGAGGATGTGTCCCCGGCTCTTTGCCGGGCGGCGATCGCGCAGGTGGCGGAAGAGACGGCGAACCTTTCTTTTGTTGAGGCGGTGGATCTCCGTTTGCTGAAAGGGTGGGGTGCGGCTTTGGCGTTGCTGGCACTGGTGGCTGCGGGTTCAGCGTGGATGGCACCCGAGGCTTTGGGGAATGCCCTCATGCGGTGGGCGTTGCCGGGGTCGAGTGCGGAGCGTTTCACATTTGTCGAGTTTGCCGGTTTGCCCAAACGGTTGGTTGTGCCGCATGGGGAACCCCACGAGCTGCGGGCGGAGGTTCGCTATCGGTCTTCGTGGAGACCACGGAAGGTGGAGGGGAGGTTGCCAGGTCATGAGGCGATTGAGGGAGAAATCCAAGGTTCGATGGTCCGGATCGGGTTGCCGCCCTTGACCGAGCCGGGGCTTCTGCGGGTGACGCACGGGGACCGGCGCGAGGTTATCGAGTTGGTTCCCACGCACCGTCCGGCTTTGGTGGATCTTACGGCGACGGTGGAGTGGCCCGAGTATTTGAAAAGGGCAACGACGGAGATTTCCCTTGAGCGGGGGATTTTAAGTTTGGTCGAAGGCGGTCGGGCAGGGCTGCGGGCGAGGATGAACCGGGATTTGGTTTGGGCCCGAATGGAGCCTGAGATTGGAGCCGGACCGGAATTGCGAGAGGCTGAGTGGTTGGTGCCTTTGACCGATGCGTGGATGAATGGAGATTCTTTGGCGGTGCAGTGGAAGGATGTTTTGGGTTTGGAGGGGCGGCAGCCGTTGAAGTTGGAGGTGCGACGGTTTGCCGATGAGGCGCCCCGGCCAGACTTGAAGGATTTGGCCCCGGCGGTGGCGATCTTACCCGATGAGGTGTTGGAATTTTCTGCCGTGGCCGATGATGACTTTGGGCTCCAGGTGATGGAGGCCCGTTATGCGTTATTTGACCGGTCGGCAGGCAATGAGCCGATGGGGGCGGAAGAGTTGTGGGAGGCCGAGGAGGGAGGACCTCAAGTGGAGAGGCTGGAGCGGCGGTTGTTGTTTTCGCCCCAAGTGCTGGGGATTCCACCGGGGACAACGGTTTTGGTGCGGGCGCGGGCGAAAGATTTTAAGCCGGGCCGGGAGTGGGCCCAGTCGCCGCCTTATCAGATTTTGGTGCTGACGCCGGCGGAACATGCGGTGCTGATTCAGGAGAAGATGGAAAAACTAGCCGAGGGATTAGAGGCGGTGGTTCAGGGACAGGAGAACCTCCTGGCGCGAACCGAGGAGACGGCCCAGTTGGACGGAGGTGAGTTGGCATCTTCGGAAACGGGGCAGGATTTGGCCAATCAGGCGCGGGAACAGGAGCGACTGAAAGAGCAGACGGAGGGTTTGGCCAAGGAGGCAGCGAAGGCGCTGGAGGAGGCGATGCGGAATGAGACGGTTTCGGCCGAACAGTTGGCGGCGATGGCGGAGATGGCCGAGCGCTTGCAGGACGCCGCCAACAATGCGATGAGCCAGGCGCAGGCCCAGTTGTCGGAGGCATCCCGGCAGGAGAATCGTCGGTCGGCGACGGAGGAGGCGCGGGCGCAGGAGAGGGCAGCGTTGCAGCGGTTGCGTGAGATGCAACAGGATCTGGCCAAGGAATCCGACCGGGCGCAGGCGCGAAATTTTGCGGCGCGACTACGGGAGTTATCAGGCGTTCAACGAGAGGTGGAGGAAGGGCTCAAGAGGGCTTTCCCCCAGGTGGTGGGGTTGCTGCCGGAGCAGGTGTCTTCGCGGGAGCGAGCGATCCTCGAGAATATGGCAGGGCGGGAGGCGGTGGCTTCGAGGGAAACACAGCGGTTGCAGGGGGAGATGAAGTCCTTTGCGGTGAGGATGGGGGCCGAGGCTTATGATTCGGTCGTTGGGGAGATGGCTAAAGCCGGGGCGGTGGGCGCGCTGGAGCAGTTGGGTAAATTGGTTTCGGCCAACCGTTCGGGGACGGCCATGGGGCAAGCCGCTCATTGGGCCGAGGCGTTTGAAGGGTGGGCTGAGCGGTTGTCGGAAGCCGCAGATCAAATGGGAGGGGGAGGCGGAGGGGCAGGGGGCGGAGGGAGCATGTCACCGGAGATGATGGAGATGTTGCTGGAGCTGGCACGGTTACGGCAACGTCAGGCGGGTGCCCAGCAGGAGACCCGGGCGGCAGATGAGGGCTTGAAGGAGGAGCAGGCCCGACAACGGCGGGCGGCGATGTTGGGTAAGCGGCAGCAGGAGATTCGACAAAAGATGGAGGAGATGGCGCAGAGACTGCCACCTCAGGCGGGCGCGATGGCCGAGGCAATCCAACAGGCGATGGCTGACGCGCAGGCTAGTTTGGAGCAGGGCGCTTTGGGGGAAGAGACAACGGGAGCGCAGGCGGCGGCCGTCGAGTTGTTGACTCAGTTGCTGATGAGTCCGAGTATGGGAGGGGGTGGAGCCGGAGCGATGATGATGGCAATGATGGGCAGCGGTCAGTCAGGAGGATCCTCTGGGTCTGCAGCGGGAGGAAATGCTTCTCCTCAGCCAAGTGATTTGCAGGGGGAAGACGGCGGGGGTAAGGCCCAAGAGGTTCCGACCGGATTTCGGGGCGGCGATCGAACCGCCGGAGGAACCGCAACGGAATGGCCACCGGAGTATCGGGATGCTTTAGAGGGTTTCTTTCAAGGAGCAGCAAGGGAGGAGGAACGATGATCCGATCGGTTGGAGGTATGGCGTTGGCAAGTGCGATCCTTTGGGCGTCGGGTGCGGTGGCTCAAATTCGGGCACCCGAGGTGGGGCGCGAAGTTTCGGCAGAGGTGGATGAGATGTATCAACGGGGCTTACGTTACCTGGTAAGCTCGCAGGGGGGAGACGGCTCGTGGTCAGGAGATGGAGGTTATGGGGGTCAGCCCGGGGTTGTGGCGTTGGCGTTGATGGCGATGTTGGCCAGGGGAGACGATCCGGAGTTTGGGCCGTATGCGGGGAATGTGCGGCGGGCGGTGGAGTTTTTGCTGAAGCAGTCCAACCCGGAGACGGGGTATATTGGGCAGAGCATGTATAATCATGGTTTTGCAACTTTGGCCCTTTCCGAGGTTTATGGAACGGTGGATATTCCGGGGGTGGGCACGGCGTTGAAGCGAGCAGTGGACCTGATTATTGCGGCACAGAAACGGAATGGGAGCGGGGCCTGGCGTTACAACCCGGAGTCGTTTGACGCGGATAGCACCGTGGCCGGGTGCCAGATTGTGGCTTTGTTAGGAGCGCGGAATGCAGGAGTGGCGGTTCCGGATGAGGTGATCGAACGGGGTTTAGAATTTATTCTGAGTTGTCAAACCGCAGATGGAGGCGTGGGGTATATGAATGCGTCCGGTCCCAATCAGGCGCGGACGGCCATCTTGATGTTGTGTCTGGATTTGACCGGAAAATCGAACACACCACCGTATAATCGGGCGTTGCGTTTTATGCGGAGGGCTCCGCCCGAGTCGGACACCTATTTTCATTATTTTTTGTATTATGCGGCGCAAGCTTGGTTTCGGGTGTCGGATCAGGCTTGGGAAGAGTGGAACCGGGTGAATGTCCGGCTGCTGCGGGAGACGCAGAACCCCGACGGAAGTTGGCCGGGAAACTTTGGCTCGTCGTTTACGACTTCGGCGTGTTTGCTTTCCTTGGCGTTGAACTATCGGTTTTTGCCGATTTACGAAAGATGACTATGCGCGTTTGGAGACCGGTTCTCGGGGTGATGGTGGCCGTTGGGGTGTGGGGAGGGAATGTTCGCGGCGAGATTCTGGTCCCGATTCAGGAGTTGAGGCCGGCCGATCCCGTGGTCGAAACTCCGGGAGACGCTCCGGCTGTCGTCAACGCGGCTGGGACGACCAGGGTCGAGGAGGCCTTGGAGTTTTTGAATGGTGACAAGCTGCGAGGGAGACTAACGGGGATTGAGGCGGATGGCACGGTGCAGTGGGCCCATCCGGAAGCCAAGTCGACCATTCAGTTTTCGCCTCGAAATTTGGCGCGGATTACCTTGGATCCCAACGCGGGTCGGGCTCGTGGAGGT
>JBDNCR010000046.1:0-8921 GCA_046719555.1 Verrucomicrobiia bacterium
TATCCGGATGGGTTGGGCCGGGCGCGGCAGGAGGAGGGCTTGGACTTGACGGGGTTTGTGGGTTCGGTGAGGGCGGGGGAGCGGCCGGTTTTTTCCCCTTGATCTGAAGGGGTCGATCCGTAGGTTCCAGGTTGAGATGAAACTTTTTGGATTACCGATTTTTCGTGGTGCCGCGTGTGTTGTCTGGTTGATGGGGGTGGGTGGAGCCTGGGCCGGAGTTCAGGCGACGCCGGAGATGGTGCGGGATGCGGTGCAGGGTTGGTGTGATGGGTTGTTGTTGATCAGCAAGACGGCGATGGAGGGGGGCGATGCGAAGGCGGTGGCGGAGAAGGTGTTGACGACGGCCTATGCTTACGATCAGGGAGGGGTGCTGTTTAAACCGACGTTGACGTTTGGAGATCAGACGTTCCGGATGACGAAGGAGGGGGCTTTGGCGTATTTTGTGGGGGGCAATCCGGAGTTTCCGAACGATGACGGTTTTGCGCTGAAGGAGTGGACCGGGGCGACCTTCACGAAGGCCGGGGTTCTGACGGAGGGTAATCTAGGGTTGTATATGGGGAATGTGACGTTGACGAATAAGAAGGGGGATCAGGTGATGGTGGACAAGACGTTTGTGTTTCGGTTCGACGAGGAAGGGAAGCCGCGGATTATTCTGCACAAGTCGGCGTTGCCGCATCAGCCCAGTTCCTGAGAAGGCGCGGGGCTGGGGTGAGGGGTGGCTGGGGGGCGAGCCGGGGATTGAGGGGGGACGAGGGGGTAATAGGGGGGACTGAGGAACAGGTTGGCAAATGGTGGGGAGCCGCTAGGGTGCGGGTTCGATGAAAGCGTTGTTGGCGTTGGAAGATGGTTCGGTGTTTCGCGGGGAGAGTTTTGGAGGGAGCGGTTCGTTTGAGGGTGAGGTTTGCTTCAATACGTCGATGACGGGGTATCAGGAGATTTTGACCGATCCGTCGTACAAGGGGCAGATGGTGGCGATGACGTATCCGGAGATTGGAAATTATGGGATTAGTCCGGAGGATGAGGAGAGTTATCGACCGCATGTGGGCGGGTTGATTGTGCGGGAGTTATCGCCGGTGGCCAGCAGTTGGCGGAGTCGGGAACGGTTGGAGGATTATTTGGCGCGGCACGGGATTCTGGGGATTCGGGGGGTGGATACGCGGGCGCTGACGAAGCGGTTGCGGGTGGTGGGAGCGATGAAGGGGTATTTGACGACGGAGGAGTTAAGTGATGGGGCGGCGGTGGAGCGGGCGCGGGCGTGGCCAGGATTGGTGGGGGTGGATTATGTGAAGGAGGTGACGCATCGGGAGGGTTTTGAGTGGGATGAGTCTGGAGAGAAGAGCCGACATTGGCGGGATGGGCATGAGTTGGGGCGGGATCCGGAGGCGGGTCGGGTGGAGCCGGTGCGGCATCGGATTGTGGCGTTTGATTTTGGGATGAAGTATAACATTTTGCGGAGTTTACGTCGGCACGGGTTTGGGGTGCGGGTGGTGCCGGCGACGACGTCGGCGGAGGAGGTTTTGGCGTTGAATCCGGACGGGGTGTTTTTATCGAATGGTCCGGGCGATCCGGCGGCGCTGGATTATGCGCACCGCGCGGTGCGGGGGTTGTTGGGGAAGAAGCCGCTTTTTGGGATTTGTCTGGGGCACCAGGTGTTGGGTCATGCGTTGGGAGGGCGGACGTTCAAGTTGAAGTTCGGGCACCGGGGAGGGAACCAGCCGGTGCAAGATCGGGCGACGGGTCGGGTGGCCATTACTTCACAGAACCACGGGTTTGCGGTGGATCCGGATTCTTTGCCGCGGGGTGAGGTGGAGGTGAGTCATGTGAACCTGAATGATGGGACGTGCGAGGGGTTGAGGCATCGGGAGGTGCCGGCGTTTTCGGTGCAGTATCATCCGGAGGCGGCGCCGGGGCCGCATGATGCGGATTACTTTTTTGGGGAGTTTCGCAAATTGATTGATTCGATCCAATAACGTGGTGAGATGAGACTATGCCGAGATTAATTTCGAAGGCGGAGGAGTTTGAGGGTTGGGTGCAGGAGTTGACGGAGCCCCGCTACACGGTGGGGCGGACGGACGATAATGATATTTGTTTGCCGCACGCATCGATTTCGAGTCATCACGCGGAGTTGGTGCTGGAGGACGGGGATTACAAGATCATTGATCTGAATTCGACCAATGGGACGCGGGTGAACGATGAGCGGATCACCGATGCGATGTTGCGCAATGCGGATGTGCTGATGATTGGGCACATTCTGTTGAGGTATCAGTCGGAGAATGTGCTGGATGCGCCGCCATTGCCGGAGGTATCGGACCAGTTTGTGATCGGGCAGCCGCGGGGCCGTCCGGAGGGATTCAGGAATTTGTCGCCGGTGACGCGGAAGGTGCAGCAGGAGGCGCATGTGAATGTGCTGACGCTGGTGGCGGGATTGTTGGCGTTGGGGGCGGTGGGTTTCTACGCATTCAAGTTTTTCACGGCGTGAGGGTGGGCTGAAGGGGGGAAGGGGGAGCGAGGTGAAGGCGTCGTTTCTCGGGAAGTTGTTGCAGCGGGTGGAGCGGCTGGAGCCGGATGAGATTCAGCGCTATCTGGTGAGGTTGGCGGAGCAGAAGGGGTTTCTGGAGACGATTTTCAACACGTTGCAGGAGGCGATTGTGGTTTTGGATCGCCAGGCGCGGATTGAGTATTGGAACCGGGGCGCGTGTCGGCTGTTGTCGATTCCGGAGGAGGGTGCGGCCAAGGTTCCTCTGGCGCGGTATTTGCGGGGGGTGCCGTGGGAAGAGTTGTTGCGGGAGCAGTCGGTGACGCGGAAGTTGGAGGTGGATTATCCGGAACGGCGGACGTTACGATTTTATTTGTTGCCGGCGCGGGGGGAGGGGGTTGGGGGTTGGGGAGATGTGTATGTGGCGATTTTTCAGGATGTGACGGCGGAGGAGTCGGCGGCCCGTCAGAATTTGGAGCTGGAGCGGTTTGAGGCGTTGCGTTTGCTGGCGGCTGGGGTGGCTCATGAGTTGGGCAATCCGATGAACAGTTTGGACATTCATTTGCAGCTGATGCGGCGGGAGTTGAAGAAGTTGCCGGAAAAGCAGACGGCGGGGTTGCGGGAGTCGGTGGAGGTGGCGTTGCGGGAGATTGAGCGGTTGGACGCGATTGTGCGTCAGTTTTTGCAGGCGGTGCGGCCGACGTTGCCGCAGTTGGAGGCGGGGCGTCTGGAGGAGGTGGTGGCGGAGGCGTTGGCGTTGATGGGGCCGGAGTTGAAGGACCGGGATATTCTGGTGGAGCGGGATTGGAAGGGGCCGAGTCCGGAGGTGTTGATGGACCGGGATCAGATGAAGCAGGTGGTGTTTAATTTGATCAAGAATTCGATGCAGGCGATTCGGGGTGCGGGCCTGTTGCGGCTGGGGGTTAAGGAGAGTGATGGGTGGGTGGAGCTGGAGGTGACCGATAACGGGAAAGGGATAGCCCGGGATGATCTGCCGCATGTGTTGGAGCCTTATTTTACGACGAAGAAGGAGGGGGGTGGGCTGGGGCTGATGATTGTGCAGCGGATTGTTCGAGATCATGGGGGGGAGCTGGAGTTGGAGAGTGAGGAGGGGCGGGGAACGACGGTGCGGGTGAAGTTACCGCGGCAACAACGGCGGGTGCATTTGCTGGAGAACTGAGCGGGGTTGGATGGGCGGGTGTTTGCATTGAAAAGGTTGGAGGGAGGGGATAGGGTGCCGAGCTTTGGCGCGAGTCGGATTCATGACGGAGGAGAAGAAAACGTTGTTGATTGTGGATGACGAAAAGCACACTCGTGAGGGTTTGCGTCGGGGGTTGGAGCAGCATTTTGATGTTTATTTGGCGGCGGATTTGGCGGGGGCGAAGGCGGTGCTGGGGGCCGAACAGGTGGATGTGGTGTTGACCGATTTGCGTTTGGGCGGGGATAGCGGGATGGAGGTGTTGGAGTTGTGCCGGGCCCAGAAGCATCCGCCCGTCTGTTTTATGATGACGGCGTATGGTGGGGTGGAGACGGCGGTGGAGGCGATGCGGCGGGGGGCGGCGGATTATGTGACCAAGCCGGTCAATTTGGACAAGCTGGAGATGCTGCTGCTGCGAGCGGTGCGGGGGCGGCAGGTGGAGCAGGAGAACGCGCGGCTGCGGGAACAATTGGATCGGCGTTTTGGGTTGGAGCGACTGATTGGGAAGTCGCCGGTGATGGAGGAGATTTTTGAGCAGATCCGGTTGGTGGCGGATTCGCGGGCGACCGTGCTGGTGGAGGGGGAAAGCGGGACGGGGAAAGAGCTGGTGGCTCATGCGATCCACCAGTTAAGTCCCCGGAAGAACAAGCCGTTCATGGCGGTGCATTGCAAGGCGTTTTCGGAGCATTTGTTGGAAAGTGAATTGTTCGGGCACGAGAAGGGTGCTTTCACGGGGGCGCATGAGCGGCGGATTGGACGGTTTGAGGCGGCGCGGGGTGGGACGATTTTTTTGGATGAGATTGGGGAGATTGATGAGTCGATTCAGGTGAAGTTGCTCCGGGTGTTGGGGGAGCGGACGTTTGAGCGGGTGGGGGGAAACCAGCCGATTCAGGCGGATGTGCGGGTGGTGGCGGCGACCAACCGGAATCTGGAGGCGATGGTGAAGGAAGGGAAATTTCGGGAGGATTTGTTCTATCGGATCAATGTGATCCGGCTTTATTTGCCGCCGTTGCGGGAGCGGCGGGAAGATATTCCGTTGCTGGTGGAGGGGTTGTTGAAGGAGATCTGTGCGGAGAATGGCAAGCCGTTGGTGCCGCTGAGCGATGAGGCGGCTCGAGCGGTTTTGGAGTATGATTGGCCGGGGAACGTGCGGGAGCTGCGAACGGCTTTGGAGCATGGAGTCGTGCTGGCCCGGGGAGGACGGATTGAGTTGAAGGATTTGCCGGCGGCGTTGCGGAAGGGCCGAACCGGGGGCGTGTCGAAGGCGTTGCGGACGTTGAATTTGGTGGAATTGGAACGGCAAGCGATCGTGCAGGCGCTGGAAGAGTGTGGACAGAACCGGACGGAGGCGGCCAAGCTTTTGGGGATCAGTCGGCGAACTCTGCACCGCAAATTGCGGGAATACGGTTTGGCTGGCGATGAAGTTGATGGGGAGCAGGACCAGGAGTCATGAGCGCCTTGCAACGGTTGGTTTACGCGATTGAGGTGGGAGGGTTCCGCTGGTGGATTACCCGTGCCGTTTTGGTGGCGGTTTGGCTTGGTTTGGCGCTGTTTTATTTTTTGTCGGAGTTTGTCGGTTTCCGGCACGCCGAGGCGATGGATCAGGCCCAGTTGGCGCGGCAATTGGCGGAGGGCAAGGGATTCACAACGCAAGTGGTTCGGCCGTTGGCGATCTGGCAGTTGAAGGAGGCGGGGAGGTCGATGGGGGAGATTGATTTGCTGAACTTTCCCGACACGGTGAACCCACCGCTTCATCCGCTGGTCAATGCAGCGGCGTTTAGGCTATCGGCGGTTTCGTTTGAGGTCGAGCCGGAGCAGGTCCGGGATTTTCGGGTGTTTCGCCCGGAGCGGGTGGTTTTGGCGGTGTCGCTCGGTTTTTTGTTTCTGACGACGTTGCTGGTCTATGTGTGGGGCCGGTGGCTGTTTGATGATATGGTGGCGGTGACGGCGACGATTTTTTTGATGGCGACGGCCCTGGTGTGGGAGTTTGCGGTGTCGGGGTTGGGGACGATGCTGGTGATGTTCTGTTTGACGGCGGCGGGTTTAAGCCTTCAAGCGGCGTTGACGTGGGAGGAAGAGGAGCGTGGGGGAGCGGCCTTGTTTGGGGTGGCAGGGGCGGCGTTGTTGGTGGGGCTCGCGGCGATGACCAACTATGTGTTCGGCTGGCTGGTGATCCCGTTGTTGGTGGTGGCGTTGTTTGCGTTTTCGAAGCGGTGGTTGGCGGTGCCGGTGGTGCTGGGGGTTTTTGTGATGGTGTGTGCGCCGTGGTGGCTGCGAAATGTGGGTCTGGTTGGACATCCGTTTGGTTTGGCTTGGGTATCGGCGTTCGCTGATGGCGGATTGTTTCCGGGGCAATCGATCTGGCGGACGCTGGAGTTGAATGTCTCGCAAATCGTGAGCCCACGAGAGGTGATCCGGGACTTGGTCCGGGGGGTGATGAACCAGTCCCTGGCTTTTGCGGCGTTGTGCGGAGGTTTTGTGGTGGCGGGCTTGGTGGTGGGATGTGGGTTTCACCGGTTTCGGGCTTGGGCGGCTTCGGTTCAGCATTGGTTTTGGCTGGGGTGCGTGGCGACGGTGGTGGCGCTCGGCGGGGTCACGTTTCCATCCGCACCGGAACAGTGGCAGCTGGTGAATCATGTGGTGCCGTTTTTGCCGGCGTTGTTGCTGTTTGGGATGGCCTTTTTGTATGTTCTCTTGGATCGGCTGCAGTTGCCGCTGAGACTGCTTAAGTTTTGCATTGTCGGGTTGGTCTTGCTGGTCCATGCGGTGCCGTTGGTGCGAGATTTTTTGGCACCGCCGGGCCGCATTTTTGCTTATCCACCTTACTTTCCGCCGATCTTGGTGCTGACCAAACCGTGGACGAACGGGGATGAGGTGGTTGCCAGCGATATTCCCTGGGCACAGGCTTGGTATCAGAATCGGACGGCGGTGTGGCTGCCCCGGAATAAAGATCAATTTTTTGAGATCAACGATCTGATGCGACCGATCGTGATGGTGCTGATGACTCCGGCGAGCACGGATAGCCGTTATTTGAGCGGAATTTGGAAGGGGGAATGGAAGGAGTGGTCGGATCTGATTTTACGGCGGTCGGGTGAACGGGCGATTTTGCCGTTTGCCATCACGCTACCCCCGCCGGGACCCCCGGCAGAAGGGGAATACTTTTTGCTATCCGACCGGCCGCGGTGGCAATAGACGGGATCGACCGGGATCAAGTTTTGTTTTGACACGGTTGGCGCAAAATCTATCGTGAGCTTATGAACTCGTGGAAGGCGATTGCAGCACTTGCGTTAACTGGGTTCACTTGGTGTTTGTGGGCGCTTCCCTCGGCTGAAGGGGCGGCGATTCTGCGGTTAACTCAGAATGAAGAGAGCGGCTCGGTTGCTCTGGGGGTTTTCGATGCTCAAGGTAACCTTGAAAAGGCGCTGGCTCTTGGAACGATTCGGGAAAAGGTTTCGTCAAACGGCCAAGAGTTCATGGCCAGTTTTGGTCAGAATCCCTCCGGTAATTTGGTGTTGATTGCCTCGCCTGATCCAGAAAATCCGAAGGAAGTGACGCTTCGGGTCAATGGACGGCGAATTGTGATTAGTCGGGAAGCCGTGGTGACGATTATCATTCCGGTTGACCCCAACACTGGGGAGATCGGCGATGCGCTGATCCGGCCTGGATTGGTGGGAACGGTCACGTTGGATGGACGGCGGTTGACACCGGATGCGACGGTTTCTTTGGGATCAGGCCAGCCGGTGACGATCGCTCAGGATCGGCCGCCCGCGCCGGTTCCCTTGGGCAATGTAACGCCGCCAGGAGGCAATCCGCCGGGTGGCAGCAACGATGGACCCGGTTTTCCTCCGGGGGGAAGTGGCTTTACTTTCTTTGACAATCCTTTGGGCGGATTTAATCAGGGAAATGTGCCCCCTGGGGGTGGACCGGGAGGTCCAACCTTTAGCCAAGTTCCATCCTCGGTCTCTGGATTTCTGGGTCAGATTGGGATTAATCTGAATCCTGCTGCAGCGACCCCGGTGAATCCCGATCAAACGTAGGGGAATGTTCATGAGGTTAGCGACCGCCCATCTTGCCATCGCTCTGTTTACGGGATTGTTACATACTTTTGCGTTAAATTGTTTGGCGCAAGCGGGTTCCGCTCGCTCGGAGAAGCCGTTCACGGTTTCCGCCGGTTTGCGGGGTGAGTATGACGACAATATCTTCACGGCGAATAATAATCGGCAGGCTTCGTGGAAGACGATTGTCGATCCGTCCATCTTGTTTGAGTATCAGCTTGAGCAGACGACGTTTGCGGCCCGGTACACGTTTAATGCGACCTATTTTGCCGATCGACCCGGGGATGACTTTGATCTCGGGCACGATTTTTTGGCCCGGGTTACCCATCGGTTCACGCCGAAGTTTGATGTCGATCTGCAGAATCGGCTCAGCTACGCTCAGGAGAGCCAGATTGGGGCGGGAGCGGTGGTTCAGCGGCGTTTGGGGGACCGAATTCAGAATGAATTATCGCTGTCGGGCACCTACAAATGGACGGAACGATTTGCGACGGTGACGACCTATCAGAACAACTATGTTCACTATGAGGGTCGTGGGGTGGGACGGGTCAACAATTACATGGAGCATGTGGCAAGTCAGGATTTTAGGTTTGAGGTGCTGCCGACGACCACCGCGGTGGGTTCGTTCACGTTTAATGCGGTGGACTATGAGAAGATTCGTCGTGATCAGCAGGCTTACATTTTCACCGTGGGGGCGGACCACTACTTGACCCCAGTTTGGCTGCTGTCGGGCCGGGTGGGGGTGCAGTATCGGACGTATGACAACCCGATTTTTTCGGATCAGACCTCTCCCTATGCATCGTTGGATACGGTTTGGAATTATACCAACCGAAGCAGTGTTCGTTTAGGGTATGTGCACACGACGGCGCTGACGGATAATGCTGGGTTTAGCAGTATTGATACGGATCAAATTTCTGCCGGCATCACCCATTATGTGACCCCGAAATTCTTCGTTGGGGGAAGCATTACCTATGTGATTGGGCGTTATGAGGGGCGGGAGGCGTTTTTGCCGGGGCAGGGGAATGCCAATGAAGATACGGCATACTTCCAGCTTTCAGCAGGATATGAGTTTTCGAACTATCTGACGGCGCTGGTGGGATATCGGCACACGATGGTCTCCTCGGACTTTGCGGGCCGGGATTACGACCGGAACCAGGTTTGGTTTGGCATCCGCGGAACCTACTAGGGTCTCCGG